>JAIFLK010000231.1 GCA_020049115.1 Chloroflexota bacterium
TCGCCAAAATATGCTCGACATTTTGATTAATCTGGCGCGCCTTCACCGCCGCCGTACAGCCCATGCTTACATGGTCTTCCACATTGGCCGACGTGGGAATCGTGTCCACACTGGCGGGGTGCGCCAAAATTTTATTCTCTGTCGCTAGAGCTGCCGCCGTATATTGCGTTATCATAAAGCCCGAATTGAGGCCACCATGCTTCGTCAAAAACGCGGGCAACACCTGAGCATTGCTGGCCTCATCAGTCAGCCGCATGATACGCCGTTCCGAAATATTACCCAATTCAGTCATCGCCATGCCCAAATAATCCATCGCAATCGCCAATGGTTCGCCATGAAAATTGCCCCCCGATAAAACCGTAATCTCTTCGGTCTGCTCATCAATGAAAATCAACGGATTATCGGTCACGGCATTAAGCTCAATTTCAATCACCCAACGGGCGTAGGCAATGGCATCTCGCACCGCACCATGCACCTGCGGAATACAGCGTAAGGTGTAGGCATCTTGCACATTGGTCGGGTCATGGTGACGGGTAAAATCGCTGCCCGCCAACACCGCCCGCAAATAAGCGGCGCAATTCAGTTGGCGCGGGTAGGGGCGTAATTTATGGATACGCTCATCAAAGGCCATGACCGTGCCATGCAACGCCTCCAAACTTAAACATCCCGCAATATCCGCCACCCGACTGAGCAGACGCGCCCGCCGCGACTCCAATGCCCCCAACGCGGTCATGACCGCCGTACCATTTGTTAAGGCCAAACCCTCTTTTGCCACCAAAACCGCAGGCTGTAAATGGGCTTGCTGCAAGGCCACCGCGCCACTCAAAATTTGCCCCTGATATTCGGCCTCGCCTTCACCAATGACCACCAAACCCATGTGCGCCAACGGAGCTAAATCGCCACTCGCGCCCAATGACCCCTTTTCAGGAATAACGGGATGAATCCCTTTATTAAGCATATCTAGCAACAATTGCAACGTTTCCCGCCGAATCCCTGAATAGCCCCGCGCCAACGTATTAGCACGAATCAGCATAATCGCCCGCGTGGTTGGCACATCAAAGGGCTGCCCCACGCCCACCGCGTGGCTCATAAGAATGTTACGTTGCAATTGCGCCACTTGGTCTAACGGAATCAGACGGTTTTTGAATGCCCCGAAACCCGTTGTAATACCATACGCCACTTGACCTTGCGCTAACAAGGTTTGCACCGCTTGCGCCGCGCGGGTCACTTTGGCCTGTGCCAGGGGACTCAATTCTACGGCAGGCGCGCCAGGCTGCCCATGCGCCACCGCCGCCACTTGGTCAATCGTCAAACTTTCGCCATCAAGTATAATAGATTGCAATGTTATTTTAATAAGAAGTGAGAAATGAGACGTAATATTTCTCCACCTGTAAATTTTCAGGTGATGTGGTCTAGTCATCAGGTGACTTGAAGTCACCTGATGACTAAATATTTCTCATCTCTCATTTCTCACTTTTTACTTCCCGCCCACGTTTATAAATCCGTTCCACCAAATTGCCCCCAAATTGATAGGCCACTTGACGATAATCGGAACAATTAAGAATTAACACATCGGCCTGTTTACCGTCCTCTAATGAACCTACTTTTGCCCCTAACCCAATGGCATGAGCCGCATTGATGGTGCTGGCATTGAACGCCTCAGAGGGCAAAAGGTGTTGATAGCGACAAGCGAGAGCCATAACCAACGGCATGGAGGGACATGGGGCCGAGCCAGGATTTATGTCGGTAGAGACCGCCACCGCCACGCCCGCATCCACGAGGGCGCGGGCATCAGCAAAATGGTGGCTGCCGAGATTGAAATTGACCGCAGGTAAAACGACAGCAATGGTGGACGAGTTGGCTAAAATCGCCATTTCGTCAGGCGGCGTAACATCTAAATGGTCAACCGACACTGCGCCCAACTCCACTGCTAACGTTACGCCACCTAAATTGACGAACTCATCGGCATGGATTTTTAGCGGCAAGCCCAACGCCTGCCCCGCCTGCAACAGGCGCGCCGATTGGGCGCGGTCAAAGGCATTGACCTCACAAAATACATCTACGTAAGGTTTAGGTAAGGCCAAATCGGGCGGTAAATTTTGCCACCAGGCCATTACAGCAGGTAACATTTCTTGAATCACCAACTCTACATATAACTCAGTTTGGCTTGTATATTCGGGGGGGACGGCGTGCGCGCCTAAAAAGGTGGAGATTAAATCGGCGGGGTGGTCACAGTTTAGTTGGGCAATAGCCTGTAACATGGCGAGTTCGGTGGGCGTGTCCAAGCCGTAACCTGTCTTAATTTCAATTGTGGTCGTGCCAAGTGCCAACATGCTGTCCAAACGGGGGCGAGTTTCGGCGACAAGTTGCTCCACGGAAGCGGCGCGAGTGGCACGCATAGTGCTGAGAATCCCGCCACCTGCCGCCATAATCTCCATATAGCTCGCCCCTTGTAGCCGCAATTCAAACTCGGCCAAACGGTTGCCCGCGTAAACGACATGGGTATGGGGGTCAACGAAACCAGGGCAAATCACTTTATCGGTGACATCAACCATGTTAATGGCAGTGTAATCAGCCAACAGGTCAGCCGTAGAGCCAACAGCCACAATCTCACCCGCCGCAATCGCCACCGCGCCATGAGAAATAAGCCCCACGTCGCGCATGGCAGAGCCGCGTTTTGGCCCCGTGGGGCTGGCACAGGTGATAACCTGCGCCGCGTTATAAAGCAGCAAATCAACGTTGATTGGCATAAATTAACTACACATGGAGTCCAAATCTTTAGATTTGACCAACAAATCTAAAGATTTGGACTCCACTTTATAAACTTTTGGAAGATAATATCGTCCGCGCTTGTAACACATCTTTAGCCATTTGCGTTAGCAACCCTTCCAGAGTATCAAATTTCTCTTCGGGGCGCAAACGAGTGACAAATTCTAACGTAAATGTTTCGCCATAAATATCTTCATCAAAATCCAAAATATAGGCTTCAACGGTGCGGGTGGTGCCATCAAAATGAGGCCGCACCCCCACATTGGTTGCGCTGAGATAACGCTGACCCGTTTTGGCGCGTACCATGAAGGTGGCGTAAATCCCATTGGCGGGTAATAAACGTTCAGGTGGGGTGATTAAATTGGCGGTGGGGAAGCCTAATGTGCGCCCTAACTTTGCCCCATGCCCCACCTCGCCCGTAATGGCGGGGTAACGACCTAGAAACGCAGTGGCTTGCGGAATATTGCCATCCATGAGCAGGTGGCGAATGCGGGTACTGCTGACAATTTGCTCATTAACGATGACGGGAGCCGTTTCATGGAGTTGATAGCCCAACGTTTGCCCTAATTCACTTAATTTTTCTAAATTACCCTCACGCCCCTTGCCCAACGCAAAATCATGCCCCGCCCACAACTCTATCATATTGAGCCGCGCCTTAAGCAACCCCATGAATGCCTCCGCCGTCACTTGCGAAAGTTCCCGCGTAAACGGAACTAATAGTAAGACATCTAAACCAAGTTGTTCAAATAACGTAATGCGTTCAGTCGCGGTAGTCAAATAATCATCGCTAGGGAGGTGAGGGGCGAGAACTGTTTTGGGGCGCGGGTGAAAAGCCAACACCACCGACATGGCCTGGTGGTTTTTGGCTGCTGCATTAAGTTGTTGCAATAAATTCTGATGTCCCAAATGGAGGCCATCAAATGTGCCAATGGTCAGAATCGTGGGTTGCGTTAAATTAACTTGATTAAGGTCTTGAAATAGTTGCATGGAAAACAGGAAAAAACTGCTTTAGCAACGAATTACCCGAATTTTGCGAATTAAAAAACAAACGATGATGCCAGCCTTTATAAGGTTTGAAACCTTATAAAGGCTTAATATCAAAATTCGGGTAATTCGTTGCTAAAATCCTACCTTACAAACCTGCAAAAACTTTATGGGGTTTCCACAGATTTTGCTCAGGGTCAGTCAAAAGCAAAATCGCCAGTAATTCACCGTCACGATAAGCCCGTAAGGGGGCGGCAATGGAAGGTAAACCGTCTGGCGAAGCGATAATTTGGCTTGGGTCAAGCATAATGGTGCGCCCATGTTGGACATGGGTGGCATTGGTTTCATCTAAATCGGTGCGGGGTAGGTGACTGACCACGTGGTCAAGGGAGATGAGATGGGGCGACCAATCGGCGGCAAGTTGCTCTAACGTTACGGCATGTTCTAATGACCATGAACCACTCGCAAGGCGAATTAAGCCGCCTAAATGTGCGCCCACCTCCACCGCTTCGCCAATATCCCGCGCCAATGAACGGATATATGTTCCCGCCGAGCAGACGACATCTAGCGTAAGGTCAGGCGGTTGCCACTCTACCCAGGTGAGCGATGCAATGGTCACGGGGCGCGGGGTGACAATGACCTCTTCCCCCCGCCGCGCCCGTTTATGAATCGATTGCCCGTCTTGCTTAATCGCTGAAAAAATCGGCGGTATTTGCTGAATTGTGCCGATAAATCGCGGCAAGACCGCCCGAATTTGGGCTTCACTCAAGGCGGAAGGGTCTTGTTGCGTTAAAATTTGTCCCTCTGCGTCCAGCGTATCGGTGGTGATACCAAAGCGAATGATGGCACGATATTGTTTCTGCCCCCCCACCAAATACTCCAGCAGGCGCGTGGCGTTGCCGAGACACACCAATAACACCCCTGTCGCCAGGGGGTCAAGGGTGCCTGCATGGCCGACTTTTTTCTGCCCCGTGAGACGGCGAACTTTCGCCACCACATCATGGGAGGTTAAACCAAGCGGTTTATTAAGGTTAAAGAGGCCAGTGGGTGTGATAATCGGAGATGGAGCAGCTAGGGCAAGTCATTGACTTCCTCTCCCTGCTCCAGGCGTTCTTTGGCAATTTTTTCTAGTAAAGACTCAACTTTTTGTCCTTCTTGGGCTGAGTTATCAAGTTTAAAAGTTAACGTTGGCACTTGCCGTAAGGATAACGCCTGCCCCAGTTGATAGCGAAAATAACCCGCAGCACTAGCTAACCCTTGCATGGTTGGGCCAATTTTCTCATCATCCAGCAAAGCCACATACACCGTGGCGAGACTCAAATCCTGAGTCACATCAACCCCCGTAATGGTCACAAAACCCAGGCGTGGGTCACGCGTATGACGTTGGAGTAATAAACTGACTTCACGCTGAATTAATTCAGCGATTTTACTTTGACGACGACTACTCATAACTAGTTGATACGTTCCTTAATGTAGATTTCTAAATTATCACCTTCTTTGAAATCCTCAAAGCCATCCGCGCCAATCCCGCACTCGTAACCATTCGCAACTTCGGAGACATCATCAGTAAAGCGTCTGAGCGAGGTAATTTTACCTTCATATAACGTGGCTTGTTGTCGCAATACTCTGACATAAGCACTGCGGATTACTTTACCATCCGTAATAACAGAACCCGCAATCCGCCCCTTGCGAGGTATCTTGAAGGTGGCCCGCACTAAAGCCCGACCAATCACTTTATCAGCATAAATGGGGTCTAACAAACCCTTCATAGCTAACTCAACATCTTCGAGTAGTTTGTAAATGATATTATACTGACGGACATCAACCCCAGCCTGTTCAGCCAACCGTTGAGCAGGTGAATCGACTTCCACGCTAAAACCTAGCACAATGGCTTCGGAAGCAATCGCCAGATTAACGTCTGATTCTGAAATATTGCCCGTCCCTTTAGCCAAAATTTTGAGCTTCATGTCACCCACTTCAATCTGATTGAGAGAGTTAACAATCGGTTCAATTGAACCCTGCACATCTGCTTTAAGAATAAGATTCAGCGTATTGGTATTATTTTCAGTGCGCTTTTGGAAAAACTCCTCTAACGAAAGATGACGGCGATTACTGGCAATAGGCTCGCGGGCGGCATCATCTAACCGTTGATTAACAATGCCACGAGCCGCTTTCTCATTGACCACCACTTCAAAGAAAGTCCCCGCATCTGGCACATCAGGCAAACCTAAAATGGAAACTGGCACCGATAACCCGGCACTCTTAATCGTTTGCCCCTTGTCATTGAACATAGCGCGAACACGAGCAAATTGCGTTCCAATAACTATCGTATCACCCTGCTTCAGCGTCCCATTTTGCACCAATAAATTCGCCACAATCCCGCGCCGCTTATCCACTTTACCTTCAATAACCACCCCTTGCGCCAACCGATTAGGGTTCGCTTTGAGTTCAGCCACATCGGTAATCAACAGAATATTTTCTAATAATTCCTCAATGCCCTGTTTACGTTTGGCGGAAATGGGTACACAGGTGGTATCGCCACCCCATTGTTCAGGCACAAGCCCCGCATCCGCCAATTCCTGCTGCACGCGAGGCAAATTAGCGTTATCTTTATCAACTTTATTAATCGCCACCAAAATCGGCACTTGAGCCGCACGAGCATGTTGAATGGCCTCTTTCGTCTGCGGCATCACCCCATCATCGGCGGCCACGACTAAAACGGCCAAATCGGTCACTTGTGCGCCGCGCGCGCGCATGGCGGTAAAGGCTTCGTGACCAGGGGTATCTAAGAATGTAATAGAGCGTTCCCCTACTTTAACCTGATACGCCCCGATATGTTGCGTAATTCCGCCCGCTTCACCCACCGCCACATCAGTGCGGCGAATGGCATCAAGTAAGGTCGTTTTGCCATGATCCACATGCCCCAAAACCGTCACCACGGGGGGACGTAAGGCTAAATTAAGGGGATTTTCTTGCGCCACCAAACGACGATGTCGCGGCAAATCAAGTTTAACCTCTTCAGTCTCCGCTTCAAGCACATGGGAGGAACGAACCTGAAAACCCATCTCCTCACCAATAATGGAGACGGTATCAAAATCAATCTGTTGATTGATATTCGCCATAATCCCACTGCTCATCAATTCCTTAATGATTTCAATGGGGCTGACTGACATTAAAACCGCTAATTCGCGTACGCTAATTGACGACGGAACTTCAATCACTTTACCATTCATGGGTTTTGCCTGCGGTTTGCGTTGTTGTGTAGTTACTGCCATATAATCTCACCACCTTTCCTGAGAGTCTAAAAATAATCAATTGAGGAATCACAATTGATACAATATAAAACATTGAGTCATCTAAAAATGACCGCAATGCTAATAAATAAATGAGGACTTTCACTTAAGGAGTGCGAAAATTTCATTTTCGCATGTCAAAATAAAATTTTGACACTCCTGTTTGCTATCAATAAGCAAAAGTCTTATAAATTATGCCAGGTGAATGGGCTATTTGTGCTTTCCATGAAAGCACCGCAGAAAATTGAGGGGGTCAAACAACGAGGTCAAACGGAGGAAAAAGCTAATCAGAGCCGCTTAGATTCAACCACTCATGCTCTCACCCCACCATTATTTAATTGTCTGCTCACAGTTTAGGTTTCCTCATCAGTATCAGCCTGATATTGAAACGATTCACCTCAGCCAAAGCTAATGTAACAAACTGTTGTTTAGTACCCATTAACTTTCACTGACTAATTGCGCCTGTAAAACCGCGATTTCATCGGTTGAAATCGTGGTTTTCAACGCCCTCGCTAAACGCCCTTGTTGTAATCCTTTTTGCCAACAATCTCCCTTACGGCAGATGTAGGCCCCACGCCCATTTGCTTTGCCCGTCCCATCAAATACAATTTCACCCGTAGAAATACGCACCACGCGGACTAATTCTCGTTTATCTTTCACTTGGCGACAAGCAATGCAGGTTCTTTGTGGTTGATGTTTCATGGAAATCTGTCAGCTAGTCAGCGTTCAGCTAGTCAGCGTTTAAGACCAACACCCCCCTTAATCCCCCCAAATCGGAGGGAAATTTTGCGCCCTCTCCTAAATAGGAGAGGGCTGGGGTGAGGTTTTGCTGACTAGCTGACCGACTGACTAGTGGACTGTTCACTTAATTTCTAGTATATCCGAACAGACAAGAATGTCTGTTCTACCGTTGGTAGGTCGGACATTCTTGTCTGACCATGAGACAAGAATGTCTGTTCTACCGTTGGTAGGTCGGACATTCTTGTCTGACCATGTACTAAAAACTAAATGAACAATCTACTAGCTATCTATTCATTTTCATCATACTCAAGCCAATTTTGGTCACGGCGACTATTTTTACGTAATCGTTCCGCCACCACTTCGCCCAATTCTTCGCTATAAACCAAACGCCGTTTCTTATCCTTCTCTTTCTTCTTGCCTTTGGTTTTATCGCTATCAAACAAATCTTCCTCATCAGGTTCCCCTGGCTTCGGCTTAACTTTGGGTTTAACTTCAACCACTGGCGTAACTTTGGTTTCGGCCAATTTCTTTTCAGGGACAACTGGTACTACTGGCGGCTTGACCACTACTGCTGGCGTTTCCTTCACCACTTCAACCACCACTGGCTCGGGTTTAACCACTGGTTTCTCGGGGATAACAGGCGCAACATCTTCCGTCATATTTTGACTTAATAAATCCAAAGCTAACTCATCTAAAGCACTTGACGGTAAATTCTCAAAATCAAAATCAGTCGCTTCGACGGTTGGTGTTTCCTCTCCCGCCAACAAATCTATCCCATGAGCCACTGGGCCTTGCCCCATCAACAGAGCTTCAGCTTCAGCCATCAAATCAAAATCATCACCGCCCGCCCGTTTTTGAGTCGGGGCAGGAGCTTTAGCTTTGCGCTCACGACGAACCGCCATTTCCGCAATATTAACCACTTCAATTGCTTCACTCAGCAACTTTAATTCACCATCACTAAATGACATCGGCTCTTTTTCAGCTAAAATAGCGGCACTCATGTTAAAAATTTCCGTCCGATGAGCAACGCGCGCATGCACTTCGCTATCTTTCTTAATTTTTTCTAAGGCTTCAGTCGCCGCTTCATAAACACTCTTAATGTCAATCCGCCAACCCGTCAACTTAGCCGCCAAACGAGCATTTTGCCCCTCTTTACCAATCGCCAAAGAGAGTTGCTTATCAGGCACCACCACCACCGCCGTTTTGCCCTTTTCATCAAATAACATAACATTGGTGACTTTAGCAGGACTCAGCGCATTGGCAATAAAATAACCAATATCAGGATTCCACTGCACCACATCAATTTTCTCGCCGCCCAACTCATTCACAATGTTTTGGATACGCGTCCCGCGCATGCCCACACATGAGCCAACGGGGTCAACCCCTTCCTGCAATGCCGCCACCGCCACCTTAGAGCGATAACCCGACTCGCGGGCAATGGATTTAATTTCCACCGTGCCATTAAAAATCTCAGGCACTTCCACCTCTAACAAACGGCGCAACATATTACGATGGGTACGAGAAACCACAATTTGCGGCCCACGGCTTGATTTAGTCACCGTCGCCACATACGCCCGTAAGCGTTGCCCTTCGACATAACGTTCCGTAGGAATTTGTTCAGCGCGCGGCAATACCGCTTCAACATTACCCAAAGTGATGATAACCTGGTGCGATTCAACTTTGTGAACCGTCCCATTAATCACTTCGCCTTCGCGTTCAGCGTAGGTGCGGAAAAGAGCATCCCGTTCAGCCTCACGAATCCGCTGCAAAATCACTTGTTTAGCCGTTTGTGCCGCAATGCGTCCAAAATGAGCCGGTGTGCTTTCGATGGAAACTAATCCCCCGATACGGGCATCAGAGTCAATAGCTAACGCGTCATCTAAGCTAATTTCATTATTAGCATCTTCAACTTTATCCACTACTGCTTTTTCCACAAAAATTTGTGGTTCACCCGACTTCTGGCTAATTTGCGCGGTAATAGAATGATTACTGTTAAAATTTCGTTTATACGCTGAAATTAAAGCCACTTCCACCGCTTCCAACACGGTATCAAGAGGAAGTTGCCGTTCATTGCACACCTGGTGGATAGCCACCATAAACTCGTTTTTCATAGCCTCTCAAAACTCCTAACTAATGACCTCAATAAGTCCTAACATGAAAGAAAAGTGGGGGTTGCCCACTTTTCGTTTGCTAACTCTAATTTGTCAACCTCGTTCAAATGAGGCTAGAGAGAAACCCGAGTGGGGTTCAAGGACGGTTTACCTTTGGTTAGCCCTTATAAGGTTCAGAACCTTATAAGGGCTTAAATGCAAAAGGTAAAATTTCGTCCCGCACACAGTTGGTCGTTAACCAACCCAACCTATCTAGCCAAAAAGTCTTACAACAGCTAGATAGAGGGCTATTATACTCCTACCCCTTCATTTTGCCAAGTTTAAATACCGTGACTGACAGATAAAAAAATTTCCCCCTTAGTCATCAGGTGACTTGAAGTCACCTGATGACTAAATCAAGGCTCAAAGTTAATGATAGTTGGCTTAAACCCCTGCAACGTGTTATAATTTAGGCTAAATACTCAACCGTTATTGAGGATTATAGATAAAGGGTAGGACGGCTATTATGGAACAAAAATTACTATTAGCGTACGATATAAAACCAAACCGCGAGGCCGAATATTATCGGTATGTGTTAGGCGAATTTTTACCAACGCTGCAAGGTATCGGCTTAATGATGATTGAAGGGTGGCATACCGCATATGGCGACTACCCCATGCGGTTATTGGTTTTCCGCAGCGATGGTGATAACGACATTCGCGACATTATGCAAAACCAACAGTGGCAAGAGGCTAAAGATAAACTCCTCAAACTCATTCGTGATTATGAGGAACGCATTGTACCTGCCCGTAATACCTTTCAATTCTTCATGCCCAATAAAAATACGAGTAAAGAGTAGCAACTCGTAGAAAATAAAAAAGCCCAACTCATTGATTAAATGGGTTGGGCTTTTTTATTGTTATGTTCGCGTTATGATTGCTAGGCGAATGGATTAACAGGAGTCCCACATGCATAAATGGCTAGAAAAATTGGGGGATTATTACCTTATTCCGCATGAACTCCTCCATGTTTGGGGGTATCGTCTCCTTAACAAACCATATTATTATCAATGGGGCAGTCGTCAGGTCGTGCCGTTAGCTGAAAGAACTCGCAATGAACGGTTGTTTATTAGCTTATTGCCCTTTATGGTCTCATGGTTTTTGGGCGGAATTTCGTACCTATTATGGTTTATCGTGATGATTTATCTAGCAATTAGCCTAAAAATGCCACCTGAAAAATTTTTCTTTGAGGCCCCGCCCTGGCATTTTATCTTGATGCTCATTGGCTCAATCTTCATTATCTATAGTGGCACAGCCCATGGCGATTTGATAAATGCTTATTATTTATTACTTAGTCCACAGGAAAAGAATAAAACGAATGATGGTCGTTGTGACCCACAAAATGAGGCCAATGAGCAAAAAATTCAAGGGAATGACCCACAAGCACCCGACAGGAATATAGCCTTCATCAGTCGGCCGAGGTCCCTCAAAAAAAATGCGCTCAAATCTGGGGTCATTGGTAACACCCAAGAAAAGGAACATGCCCATGATGACATTGAGCGAGGCTAAAATCATGGCTACGGGATAAGCTACGCCCATTGATTCGATAAATGCCCCCAATATATAGCCACTTATCGCCCACAAAGCTGCTAAACCAAGGATAGAAAGAGTATCACGCCTTAAATGTTTCATTATGTATATCCTGTAAGGTGGTACAAATTGGACAAATTATACCCAAATCAATACGTTATGTAAATTTCCAGGGGGGATTTAAGGACTGAAGATTTTCAGCCCCTACATGAAGGTAGGCTATCACCGAACTTCTTACAGGAAGAACTTTTCAATGGGAACACAAATAGGTAGGAGTCCGCAAATAATTGCGGACTCCCACACAAAATCACCCAAATAGTATCGAAATATTAAAAATAGCGCGGATTCGCGGGACAAGCGGATAAATCCGAAAAGTCCCGCTAATCCGCGCTATAAATTTACCCCAACTTCTGCGCCACCGCAATCAATGATGTCCCAACGGGCAACTCCACCCGTTGCATGAGCGCGGCCTCCACCTGACCCACCGCCGTTAAAATCGTATTCACCACAGGCGAAGCAGGCTCCATCTCCACCTGATACTCCTCTTGGCTCACATGGTGCGAGGCCAATTCAGGCTTGGCCTGTAGCCACCGCCGCAACAAAATGAGCGTGGCCGCTAACGGAAAAACAAACATGTTATTATATGTTACCCGCCGCACTTGGAAACCCGCCTGAGCCAATTTTTGGCGCAACTCCCCCGCCGTATAACGCCGCACATGGGCGTTAATGTCATCGTTATGACTCCACAGCCACATGAAAGCTGGCACGGTGATGATAATATGACCGCCCGTTTTTAACACCCTGTAACTATCCGCTAACATGGCGCGGTCATCTTGATTATGCTCAATCACATCGAGCGCGGTAATCGCATCAAAGGTTTCATGGGCAAAAGGCATGGGCTTGGTAGCATCAAATTGCTCCACCAGATAGCCCCGTTGATGGGCAATTTTAACGGGGCGCACATCAATCTCCAGCCCATTGACCTGACCATACTCGCCCAAATGGTGCATCATATTGCCCGCGCCGCAGCCAATATCCAGCAAGCGAAAATGGGGAGCTTTCGGCAAAAC
>JAIFLK010000065.1 GCA_020049115.1 Chloroflexota bacterium
CCACGACAGGCGTAGGGCGAACCAATTGCCCCTCCACCCAACTAATAAGTTGCGGTTGTTCCTTCAATATATCCGTAAGCAATGATAACAATTTCTCACGGCTCACCTCCGCCAGCACCGTTTCAATCGGCGGTTTTTCGCTTATTTCCCCGCCCTCATGCAAATAAGCCAGCAACACCGCCACCACATGCTTACACTCACCATCAAAATCGTAAGGGCAATCGCAATCCGCCGAAACAAATTCCGTTCCCTTGAAATTTATCGTTACTTGATACGGCTCATCTTGACTCCCCTCCACCAACGCGGTCAGCATATCGCCCCGCTTTTCCAGGTCAGTCACCGCTTCACTATCGTAATAATCTTGCCCCCGTGCAAACGACTTCGCGTTAGCAATGGAACGAATAAAGGCTTCATTAATTGGCATAACGTTCTCCTTAATAAAAATCCATCGTAGAACGGGCTTATGAAAGTTCAAGAATTATTTTCGGCAATGAAAGGAGTCCGCAATCCTTTGCAGGCTGTCCGCAAAGGATTGCGGACTCCTTGTTTCTTACAGGTTATTTTTTACCGATTTATTTTCCGAACTTTCATTAGCCCATTCTACGGTGGCATATTTAATATTTATCTCCCCATTATCCCTATTTCATGACCAACCGCAAATCAGCCATTAGGCTATTTATCACCTTTTAACTCAAGCCCTTTTATGGTATAGTTAAACCCACGAGGCAACTATGACTAAACAAATAATTCATTATGTATGGCAATGGCAACTCAAAAGCTCCCCCGCCGAGCTATGGCCTTACGCCAGCGACACGCGGCGATTAAATGAAGCGGCAGCCCTCCCCCGCATTGAGGAAACCATCGAAATTCCTTTAGCAACGGGCGGCAGCCAATTAATTAACCGTATCAATTTTTTGGGGCAAAGCATGCTCTACGAAGATTGGCCTTACGATTGGGTACATGAACAAATGTTTAGCAATGTACGCCTCTTCAAAAATGGCCTGATTGCCCGCATTGAGATTAAAGTGGAACTTGAACCCTTAGCCAACGGTGGCACGCAAATTAACCATTATGTCGATGTGACCCCCGCCAATTGGCTCGGCGTGTTGGCTTGTCCGTATCAATTTGGCTGGAAATCACGACAGGCTTCACAACAGGTTTATCAGCAAATGGATGAATTTTTGCAACATAAAGTTCCCCAACCCTTCAAGTTAAAAGTCACCCCCCTCAGCCACAATGCGACTATCCAACTGCGTGAATTTAACCAACAATTAGTAACACAAGGTCATGCTGAGGCATGGGTCAATCGCCTCGCCGACTTGCTCACCCATGAAGCCGACAGCGAATTGGCGCGCCTGCGCCCCTATAAATTGGCCGACCAATGGCATGCCCCCCGTCAAGCCATTTTAGAATTGTTCCTCTCCGCCACCAAATTGGGGCTACTCAGTCTGAGTTGGCATATTCTCTGCCCACTGTGTCGGGGTGATAAAGCCTCTTACAATTCGTTAGACCAACTGCAAAAGGGCGTACATTGCGACAGTTGTAATATTGATTTTGAGGCCGATTTTGCCCAACATGTGGAGCTAACCTTTGCCCCCGCCGCCCAAATTCGCCCCATCTATGATGCCACATTTTGTGTCGGCGGCCCCATGGTGACACCCCATATTCTCCTTCATCAAACCGTGCCAGCAAGCGAAACTCGTCAACTCCAATTCAAACTAGCACCAGGTCATTATCGCCTCCGCACCCAAAAAGCGGGCGTAGAATGTTGGCTTAACGTTGACGCTACCGACAATGAAGTAACTCCACTCATCATCACCGCCGACAGTGAGGCAATTCAAGCCCCCATGCAATTTAATGTCCCTACCAACACCCCGACAACCATAACGCTAAATAACCAGGCCACCTACCCCCAACGCATTTATCTGGAGCGCGGCGAATGGTACACCGACGCGGTGACGGCGGCGGAAGTGACCGCGTTGCAACACTTTCGGGATTTATTCAGTGACGAAGTATTACGCCCTGGCGAGGACATTGGGATTCAAGGCATTACGATTTTATTCTCCGACCTCGTTGGCTCAACCGCCATGTACAATCGTTGGGGCGACGCGGCTTCTTATGCCTTAGTGCGGAAACAATTTGAAATCCTGCAACGCATTGTGCGCGCCAATGGCGGTGGATTGGTCAAAACCATTGGCGATGCCATCATGGCTGCCTTTGTTGACCCCGCCAACGCGGTGAGCGCGGCTTGGGCGATTCAAAAAGAGGTGGATATTTTTAATATTACCAATACTGAAGAACCCCTCATTATTAAGCTCGGCTTACATTACGGCCCATGTATCGCCGTCACCCTCAATGGGCGGCTCGATTATTTTGGCACCACCGTCAACATGGCCGCCCGCCTTGAGGGGCAAAGCAAAGGCCATGACATGGTGATTTCAGAAACCATCTGGCAAAATCCCGCCGTCCAAGAGTTTCTGCAACAACACAATGATTTACAGATAATCCCCTTTGAAACCAATATCAAAGGCTTTGATAAACCTTTTAAACTCTATCGGCTGATAGTGAATTAGGAATTAGGAATTAAAAAGAGCCACCCTTACCAGGTAGCTCTTTTTAATTCCTAATTCCTAATTCCTAATTCCTAATTCCCCTACTCTCTCGGCCGCATGTGCGGGAACAAAATCACATCCCGAATCGAGGGCTGGTCAGTCAGCAACATGACCACGCGGTCAACGCCAATGCCGAGACCACCCGTTGGCGGCATGCCTTGCATGAGGGCAAAAACGTAATCTTCATCCATCGCGTGGGCTTCGGCATCTTTATCCGCCGTTGTTTGCTGTTGCAAAAAACGCGCCCGTTGGGTGATGGGATCATTTAATTCTGAATAAGCATTGCCAATCTCCATGCCCGCCACAAATACCTCAAAGCGTTCCACCATGCGCGGGTCGGCGGGATTTTGCTTGGATAAGGGCGAGACCTCAATGGGATAGTTATAAATGAAGGTCGGATGCGTAATGCCAGGCTCAACATATTCGCCCAAAATTTCCGTCACCAATTTACCCCAACTTGGCTGCGGGGCGACCTTTAATTTCAATTTCTGACACTCCGCCCATAACGCGTCTACGTCGCCATACGTCTCAAAAATATCAATCTCCGTTTTCTCCCGAATCGCCTCCACCAAATTAAGCCGTCGCCAGGGCGGGGTAAAATCAAGCAACTGCCCATTAAACATGACCTGCGTGGCCCCCAAAATTTCCTGAGCAATCCCCGCAATCATCTGTTCCGTCAGGGTCATCATGTCCTGATAATCGGCATACGCCCAGTAACATTCCATCATGGTAAATTCAGGGTTATGTTTCGTACTAATTCCCTCATTACGAAAATCCTTACAGATTTCATATACTTTCTCAAAACCGCCCACAATCAGCCGCTTGAGATATAATTCGTCAGAAATGCGTAAATAAAGCCGCATATCCAGCGCGTTATGATGCGTTACGAATGGCCGCGCCATGGCCCCGCCATAAATCGGCTGGAGAGTCGGCGTTTCCACCTCCAAAAAACCCTGCCCATCTAAATAACGGCGCATTAAGGTCACAATTTTACTCCGTTTGGCAAAAACCGCCCGCACTTCCGCATTGCTGGATAAATCCAAATAGCGTTGGCGATAACGTGTTTCCAAATCTTTCAAACCATGCCATTTTTCGGGCGGCGGATGAATCGCCTTCGTTGCCAATTGAAAATCGGTCACATGGACGCTGATTTCGCCCATTTTGGTGCGGAAGAGATAGCCTTGCGCGGCGATAAAATCACCCAAGTCAAAGCCCTTTTTGAAGTGATGATAAGCCTCATCGCCCAAATCATTTTGGCGCAGATAAATTTGTAGGCGGCCACTGCCGTCCTCAATATGGGCAAAAGCTGTTTTACCCATGACTCGAATCCCCACCAAACGCCCCGCAACGGCCACATCAATATGTGGCTTGTCGGCACTATCGGTAGGCCAGGTGGCCTCCGCCATCTCCAATAACTTAATAGCCTGAGTGCTAGTGTGTTGGCGTTTGACGCGCGGCGGATAGGCCGTTTCAAACTGAGCCAACTTACTGATACGCTGCTCCACCTGCTCGCCAAATTCATAAAAATAGGTTAAATCTTGTTCCATGAAATAAATTCTCCCAATATCATCAAAACGGGTCTAAATCGTCTAATTGGAGTCCAAATCTTTAGATTTGACCGCCTAATCTAACAAATCTAAAGATTTGGACTCCAATTTGCGGCCTCACATAATATAACAAAAAAGTAGGGTCGTCGCGACCCTACTTCATTATTTCTTTAGTCATCAGGTGACTTTCAGTCACCTGATGACTAAAACAACTTACTTTATCTTAAGCACTTTATAAGTCATCGTACCATTCGGGGCCTCAACATGAATGACATCACCGACCTTTTTTGACAGCAGGGCGCGGCCTACGGGGGACTCGTTAGAAATGCGACCATCTGCGGGGTCAGCTTCCGTTGAACCCACAATTTGGTAGGTAATTTCTTCCTCAAATTCCTGGTCAAAAAGCGTCACTCGGCTGCCTACATGAACGCTGTCGGTTTTACCATTGACCTTTTGAATGAGGACAACATTACGTAGTTGTGCCTCAATATGTTGGACGCGCCCTTCTAGGAAGCCTTGTTGTAATTTAGCTTCATCATAAGCGGAATTCTCGCTCAAATCACCCTCTTCTTTGGCTGAACGAATCGCCTCAGCCACCTCACGACGGCGCACCGTAACGAGATGTTCCAACTCTTCTTCTAACTTCTTTTTACCTTCTGCGGTTAAATAAACGGGTTTTTCGGCCATGATGTGTTTTTTAGGTCAATGATAGGGTTTACCTATAATGACATTTAAACTCCTTCGCTATAGTAAATTAAATAATATGAAATTAAAACAGTTGTAAACACTTCGTTTACCTGCTTGTTATACCTGGTTTAGGTTGAAAAGGTCAGCCCTGAACTTTCACAATACTACTGTATTGATTGTGTTTTCACGAGGGTAAACTTGCGCCAGAAAGTCTCTCATGTGGTTTTTAGGGGAGCAAATAATGGCCCATGATATTGTTAGACCTACAAGGTTTTAGAAATCTTGCAGGTCTGTCGCAAAATTTTGGGGTGATTTGCAAACCACAAAAAAAATAGAGACCAGGCGCGGGTCTCAGTTGAGTTTAGCTATTTATGACACGATATTATAACTGAAATTGATTATTTTGTAAAGGGGGAATGACAAAACTTTAATGTTACTTTACTCCTATTAATGCTACCGTTTCATCAACTTGCCCCATGATATGCCATTAACAGGCAAAACCTTCATAACCCCCGTCCCCTCTCCCATTGCCCCCATTCGGGGATAAAGGAGAGGGGAGAAATTTGACTCCCTCGCCCTTTGGGAGAGGGTTGGGGTGAGGGTAATTTTAGTCTCACCGCAGCCCTGCGAACAGGTCAGTTTCAGGGAAATTAAGAGGCATTAAGAGGTGCTGTTCCGCTAAGATAAACGTCTCTTCCCAAAAACCCGCATCCGCCAACGGGTCAAAATCTTCATGCAGATAAGGCAAATTGG
Organism: Chloroflexota bacterium; assembly: GCA_020049115.1. Taxonomy (GTDB): domain Bacteria; phylum Chloroflexota; class Anaerolineae; order 4572-78; family J111; genus JAIFLK01. The sequence goes on from JAIFLK010000065.1 coordinate 5,600, forward strand.
GGTCAAGTTGGCTGGCATGGCAACTAATGCCCCTTAATTTAGCCTCCACATGCTCCCGTACATCCACTTTGGTCGTAACTTGTTCGTCAGGATAGCCCATGAACGGGAAAGGCACGCCATCCATCCACACAAAATCCCGCCCAAAGGTTTCCCTCATTTTATCCACTTGGCTTTGAGCCAAACCCCGATAATAGAGTTTAGCCACTTGATGCGGCTCACCCGCCTCGGGCCAACGCTCTGGGTCAGCCGCCACCATGAAGGCCGCACTTGCCCACCGATGCACCACCAAATGGTCAAAATGTCCATAAATTCCCTCTGGCCCAAAGGTAACAATCACTTGCGGGCGATATTGGCGCATCAACTTGACCAATTTATACACCGCCGCGCTCGGGCGCACCACCGCCGTTTGCCCGTCCATGTAGCCCAGCAAATGCAAATTCGTAATGCCATATTGGGCGCAAGCACAACGGAGTTCTTGCTCCCGCAAAATATGTAATGGCTCAGTTAAAGCCAAATCAGGGTTTGCCAATTGCCCCGACTCGCCCAATGTGGCGGTGACTAAATGCACTTCCACCCCTTCATGGGCATATTTGGCTAACATGCCACCCGTACCAAACGCTTCATCATCAGGATGGGCAAAAATAGCCATTAACACTAATTTATCACTCATGAAAACACTCCTAAGTCATCAGATGACTGACAGTCATCTGATGACTCTAATTTTAAAGATTAACCCGTAGATTGTACCAAAGGAATCGCCCAATTCAAAATAACGGAGTCTGTTGCCAACGAGGGGCCGCAGGTTGATTGACTGCCACCCAAGCCGACTCGCCCCACACCAACGGACGCGCCATATTACGTAACAACAAGTCAGTGCCAGGGCTATCAGGGTAGGCATAAACCTGCCGCCCCAATTGCTGCGCCTGGCGCGCCGTTGCCAACGCGCCACTCGTCAAACTCGCCTCCACCACCATCACCGCTTGACTGAGCGCGGCGATTAAACGGTTACGCATAATAAGTGGCTGCTTTTCGGGCAAAACATGCGGGCGTTGCTCGGACAAAATCGCCCCATATTGACAAATCTGACGTGCTAAAGCCAGATTTTGCGCGGGATAAATCTGCGGCAAACCATTCCCTAAGATGGCAATCGTCCGCCCGTTAGGTTGGCTTAATGCCCCTTCATGCGCGGCGGTATCAATGCCAATGGCTAAACCACTCACCACCACCCAACCTGCGTGGGCAAATTCCGCCGCGATGTGCCGCGCCGTCGCCAAACTCCGTTCACTCACCTGCCGACTGCCGACAATGGCGAGGGCAGGGGCGGTTTGCGCCATGAATTGCCCCCGAACAAATATTACAATCGGTGGCGAAGCTAATTCATGGAACTGCGGCGGAAAGGCCGCATCGTCCCAGGTCAACATGGTCAAACCCATCGGCTCTAATTGCGCCAATTCAGCCTCTGCATGGTTAAGGGAAACGCTCCGCCAAACCGTTAAGAAATCTGGCGGCAAATAGGACAAGCGCGCCAACTGAGTTGGCGTAGCCTGGAAAAGTGCCTCCACCGTACCAAAGCGTTGCAATAATCGCCGCAAGGTCGCGCCCCCAAATTGGGGGATATAGGTTAAGGCCAGCCAGTGAAGTCGCGCCATGTCAAAAAAATGGAGTCCAAAGCCGTAGGCTTTGACCCACTGCTCAAAGCCTACGGCTTTGGACTCCATTTCAGGCAGTTCTAACCTTAAGCCTCAGCCGCCGAAATGCCAAAATTAATCATGGCCTCATCAACATTTTCGGGCGGGGTGAAGGTGGCAAAAAATTGGCGCATGGCTTGGCGGCCTGCCTCAAGAAAAGCCTGTTGGCGTTCGGGGGTCATGTCAAACTCGGTGGTGCCATAGCCTTTAGCGGGCAAATGACAAACGCCTAATTTATAAGCCTCAATCACTTTTTTATCACTAGCATACGTCATGGTATCCACCAATTTATTAAAACGGACAATCGGCGGGAATGATTGAAACAAAGGAAAAGGTTTGCGCTCGCCACTATTTGGCACTTCTAATTCCTCATCAATCAGCAAACCGAGGGTAAAATTATCATCTTTGGGTCGTTCACCCATGAGTAACGGCACATCATCACTGGCAGAAATGAAGAGACGTAACGGGAAATTGGATAATACGCCCCCATCAATAATGGTTGTACCACGAATATCTACACCGCGATATAAACCCCAATGTGGCTGCCAGGTCACTTCTTGCCACAGAAACGGGATGCTAATGGACATTCTAACCCCCATGACCACGGGGCAATCGGGCGCAGTGCGATGATTCAAGGCCATCATTTCGGTACGGGTGGTGTTAGAGGCAATCATAGTCAGGTCAACCCCCGTTTT
>JAIFLK010000163.1:0-8582 GCA_020049115.1 Chloroflexota bacterium
TCGACGCGGCAAACGGAACGCAGCGCGCAGGATTTATCAGCCTTAGCGAAACAATTAGACACGTTGGTGGCGCGGTATAAATTGAATTAGTGGACTGTTCATTTAGTTTTTAGTACATGGTCAGACAGGAATGTCAGACCTACCAGGGGGTCAGACAGGAATGTCAGACCTACCAGGGGTAGAACAGACATTCTTGTCTGTTCGGATATACTAATAATTAAATGAACGGTGTAGTAGTTTTCATTTGATATGCAGTATAGTTCTTAAATTGTACCACAAAATAAAAGGATAAGGCAGTAAACGCATGGCCTATCCAGGTCTAGGAAAACAAAAAGACCTTTCTAGTGAGTTAAAAGCTAGAAGGTCTTTCGAGCGCGTTTCTTAAATCAATCTTCGTGACAAGGAAAGCAACGAATGGTACGCTGACATCCGTCAGCTGCCTGCCCAACGCACCATTTAAGAAATCCACTCTTAGCAAACAAGACAGCTATACACAATATAGCAAGATTTTGTCGTAGGGGTAGGGCTTGTCCCTATCCCAAATGGCAACCACAAGGGTACGCCCTTACAAATCTTGATATACTGATACAGCGCAAGACAACACATTCAATTTCTTAGCGCATGTTTCTTAAATTTGAACCATATTATCCAGAGGCAGGGTAAAGTTGACGGTTGTACCTTGACCGAGGGTACTTTCGACCCAAATTTTACCCCCATTTTGCGCCACCATCTCTTGGCAAATGATTAGCCCTAAGCCTGTTCCATTCTCTGCGGCTGTCCCCTGGGTGCTGTGATGAACGTTAATTTTAAATAATTTACCTAAATCTTCGAGGCTAATTCCCACGCCAGTATCAATGATGGAGATTTGAGCGTAGCGTAACTTATTACCCCCAGATTTAGTCGTAATAGGAATGTAGCCCATTTGTTCAGGTAATATGTCGCCATCTAACTCTTTTATTACCGCTAAGATACTCACTTGCCCCCCCTTTGGGGTAAATTTCAAGGCATTGGCGGTCAAATTACGGATAACGGTATCTAACATATTTTCATCGGCATAAACAAAAATGTCTTTAGAAACGACATTCGCTAACTCTATCCCTTTAGCCAGAGCCGTTGGATTAAGTAATGTCCAGGTATGGTCAACTAGACCGTGTAAATGACACCCGACAGGCTGGCAAGGCATGCTGCCCCGTTGCAAGCGTGACCATTCCAATAAATTTTCGAGCAAATCATACACATTTTTGGCCGCTTGATGAATCGTCCCACTCATCACCTTAATATCATCGGGACTAACGTTTTCGGCCATTTCGCCTAACAATTCAGACATGCCAAGCACTGGCCCAAAAGGGCCGCGTAAATCATGGGAAACAATGGCAAAAAATTTATCCTTGCTGGCATTTAAGGCCCGTAAACTATTAATTTGTAAGTGGGTTCTAATCCGCACCAACAGTTCCGCGCTAGAAAAGGGCTTGGCTAAATAATCATTCGCCCCCGCCTCAAAACCCGCCACTAAATCGGCCACTTGATTTTTGGCGGTCAGCATAATAACGGGCAGATTCGCGGGTGAATATAACAAGCGCAATTCCCGACACACCTCATAGCCCGACATGCGCGGCATCATCACATCTAAAATGAGCAAATCATACGGCCCGGTCTCCCGAATGAGCCGTAAAGCCTCCTCCCCACTAGCGGCCTCGGTTACTTGATAATGTTGTAAAGAAAGTTGATTAACCAACACCTGCCGATTGATAGGCTCATCATCAACCACCAAAATATGAAATTCGCCCTCGGTTGGCTTCAAATAGGCCAAGTCAAGATTAACCTCAGGTTGAATGAATGTAGGTAAGGTTAATAGCGTTAAATTGTTAACGGTGGAGGCAATATTAAGCGGAGTTTCAGCTACGGCCTCATTTGAAACGAGCAAAATGAAGGTAAAGCGTGCGCCTTCGCCCAGGGTGGAATCCACCCAAATCTCGCCGCCATGAAGCTCCACTAATTGCTTGGTTACGGCTAACCCCAAACCTGTCCCACCATAAAGCCGCGCAATCGAACCGTCGGCTTGCTCAAAAGGTTGGAAAATGGTCTGTAATTTATCAGTAGCAATACCGATGCCCGTATCGAAAACGGTCACAGCCACATAATTTTGTGGTGCAGAGTCTGGTTTGGTGGTGGCGGGGTATAATTTTTTCAACTGAGTCGCGGAGATAACCTGCGCGCTGATTTTGACCTGCCCTTGTTCTGTAAATTTAATGGCATTCCCGACTAAATTATACAAAATTTGTTGGACGCGGTTTTCGTCGCCATAAACGGGGGGTAAATCATGGGACACCTCATTAATCAATTCTAAGGCTTTTGAACCCATCAACGGTGCGGAAAGGGTTAAAACCACTTCCACAAAAGAGTGCAACCGTAAGGGTTTAATTTGTAAGGTTAAGGCTTGATGTTTCAATTTAGAAAAATCAAGAATGTCATCAATCAAACTCGCCAACCGCCGCCCACTAGAAATGACCAGGGCCAGATTATGCGCTTGAGCCGCCGTTAAGGGGCCAGCTGCCCCCGCGAGTAACGACTCTGTAATGCCAATGATACCACTTAAAGGGGTGCGAAGTTCATGCGACGTATTCGCCAAAAATTCATCTTTGAGGGCATCCATGCGTTGCAGCGTTTTATTTTTTGCTTCAAGTTCATTGGCATAGACCTCAAGTTGTTGCGACAAACTACGATATTTCGCTTCTGACACTCGCAGAGCCTCCTCCGTGCGTGTCAAGTCGGAAACTTGGGCTTCTAGCCCAGCAATTAATTGGCGCAATTGTTTGGTCATGCTATTAAAAGCTTTGCCTAAAACCCCAATCTCGTCGTTACGGTTAACGTTAGCCTCTAAATTTATGGCCCCAGCCGCAATAAAGGTTGCGGTTTCGGCCAACTTCATTAGGGGAGTAGCAATGTTACGCGTCGCGATTAATCCCACGCCCGCGGCCCCCAAAGCGGCCAAAATTGCGACCAGTGCATTTAATCTCAATAATTCGTAAGTCGATTTAAAAGCCTCTGCTTGGGCTTGCTCGGCCACCAAAACAACCCCTAAATTGGGCAGCCAATGATAGACCCCAAAAACCGCTTCACCATTATAATTGTCAAATAGCCCAGTAATATTACTTTTACTAGTTACCGTTTGATTAATGCCTTCGGTCATGGCTTTAGGTATCTTGCCAAAACGCAACTCCGTAAGCAAAAAGTTATTTTGCCCCACCAAATAGGTTTCGCCTGTTTCACCTAAGCCAGCGCGTTCAGCAATAATTTTATTGAGCGTGTTTAAATTGGTTTGCCCCACTAAAATGCCGATAGCTTGATTGTTATAATTAGAAATGGGGCGGGTGGCAACAACGTAATTATATTTAGCGAGGGTGGAAAAAGCGAGGACTTCGTTAATGGGAGCGTTCAGCCCTTTTTCAAAATAGGGGAGTTGCTGAACGGGTAAATACTGCCCTTCTCTCGCGCCATTGGTTGATAAAATGATTTGGTGTTTGAGATTGACAATGAATATTTCATCAAATAAACCGCGTTGTTCAATTTCTTGTTGTAGAATAGAACGTAAGGCACTGCGAGTAATCGCTTCATCCGCCCCATTTAAGACACTAATCACACGCGAAGCAAAGAGCGAGGATTTTTCAAGTTTAGCGAGAGAAAATTGTAAGCTATCAACCCATAACTTGATATTGGCTTCCTTTAAGGTCGCGACAGAGACTAATTGGTTAATAACTTGTTGCTGCCCCCCTTTTAACCCCCCCCTAACTGAAACGACTGTAATGACTAAAGCAGGCAAAAAAGCCATCGCGACAAAAGAGAGTAAGAGGCGAGTGCGAATAGTCAAAGAATTAAAAATTTTGAGTGGGGCTAACATGTGGGTTAGTAATAACTAGGAGGCATTATTATCAGCTGGAAGAGTGAAGCGCACCGTTGTGCCAACACCAAGTTCGCTTTCAATCCAGATAATTCCACCATTACGGATGACCATTTCTTGACACAAAATTAAACCTAAACCCGTCCCCTGTTCATCGGCTGTGCCAACCGTAGAATGGTATTCAGCTATTTTGAAAAGTTTCTGTTGGTCTTCCGCACTCATGCCCACGCCGGTATCGGTCACGGCCACTTCAATATAAGCCGTAGCCGTGGAAATATGAGAAGCAAGCGGATATTTTTCCTTAGTTATATTAATGTTAGCCAATGGTTTTCGTTCCGCCGAGATAGAAACCTGCCCCTCAGCCTCAGTGAATTTCATCGCATTGGACACCAGGTTACGAATAACCGCATCTAACATATTCTCATCAGCATAAGCCATGAATGGCTCTTGTAATGTATGTTGTAAGGTTATTTTTTTTTCGGTGGCTTTATTGCTTAATAATTCAATCGTGCGCTCAATGACCTCGTTCAAATTCACTAGGTTTGGGTCAAAGGTAATCCGCCCCATTTGAAAACGTGACCATTGTAATAAATTATCTAGCAAATTATAAATATTACGCGCCAAATAATTGACACTTTGCCCCATTCGCCGAATTCTAGTGGGGTCTACATTCTCAGGCAAAGCCACAAGTAAATCTGTAAAGTTAAGAAAGGGTTGAAAAGAGCCTTTGAGGTCATGGGCCACAATCGAGAAAAATTTATCTTTCGTAGCATTAAGATGAATTAACTCTTCCATCGTCTGTTGCAAATTGGCTTCTTGGTATTTCTGCTGAGTCACATCTTCTATCACCGTAATAAAACGCATCAATTCATGCCGATAAACTGATTCTGATTGAATGGGATAAATGGCTAAATGCAAGTCGCGGTCAGTTGTTTTAACATGATATTCTAACTGCTGCCCCTTAAGCAATTTAGGCCAATCCTTATCCAATTGGAACTTCAAATTGTAATAAGCCTCCCGATTCTCGCCATGCAGCAGTTCAGGTAAATCCTTACCCTTCACCTCAGCCAATTGAGCCAAATCCCAGGTTTCTACAGTGCGATTCGCGCGGACAATCCGTTGTTTGGCATCTAACCAACAGATGAGCTGCGGAAAGGAATCCATGACGGTTTCCCACCCTAACTTGGGCAACCCACTCTTTGTTGGCTCAACAGAAACATCTTCCTCCGCTAACTGTTGTTTTAGTTGCGTCATGCGGTTTTGTAATGTCGCTAATTCATCTAAAATTTGATATTTCTGCTCACTGTTCATGCCTTACCTCTGATAAGATATTGTTATTATTTGGGCTAGAAATACATTGTCGCCAAGTTAAGGGCTGATAGATTTTGAAAACCTATCAGCCCTTAAATACAAGGCTTAACTATTAGGAGCAGAACCAACAGGTCGTCGGCTTATCGGATTACGCCTCGGATTACCCCAACCGCCACCCGCCACAAAACTTAGCTCGGCATCAGAAAGTTCATCCGTAGGCGCAGGCAAAACCAAATAAAGCGTGTTCTGCGTCTCCTCAACGACATTTAACTCAAAGTCATCGGGTAAAACAACCCCCGTTAATTTTTGTACGGCTACTCTAGGATTACGTAATAATTCCTGCTTAAAGGCCGCATCTTCCCAAGCTTTAGCAATCACTTGTTCAACCCATGTTTTACTCGTCATATTTAATCTCCTTGATTAAGTTAGAAAAGCCATGATAACAATTATCAGATTATACCATTAAAGCAACGATTTATAAAGCCTTACTTTAGGGTACTTCATTCACTAAAGGTGCGCCCGCACTGATGTTATATAGCCCACCCGCCGCTTGGCTATTCGCATGAGACACCTGCACAAAAAACACCTCGCCCACATTCGCGGCGAAACTCTGCCAGAAATAACCTGACGCGGGGTTAGTCCAACTTTTATCAACCGTACTACCGTCAGGCTTAATAATTTTAATACTCGCCTGCATCCCTGGTGAAAAATCACTCAACCGAATCGCCAAGGTCATGGCCGCACTCGCCGTAATCTTAAAGCTATCCACATCGCCCGCGCGGTCAATCCGCCCAGGCACATCCTTATTATTCGGCGTTAAATTCGTCGCCTGCGCCGTCGTATCCCCATGGTCATCGGTTCGCATGTGGTTCACAAATAGCTCCAACGTCGCAAAACGGTCAAAATCATCCGTCACCAAACGGTCAGGCGGAAAATTCTGCTCGCCATTCGGCCCTGGCGTATGCTCAAAACTATTTTGGGTAAGGATTGCGTCTCCGTCTACATTATCAAAATAGAAACTAACGTAATAATCACCCTCTTGGCTATACGGGAGGAACGCCGTATACAAACCATCATCGGCCTGCACATCAGGCGCAAGGCCATCATCCTTAAGTACAAGCGGATTATTATCATCATAAATCATCTGACCATCAGGCCCACGCACATAGCCATTAGCCGCCGCTTTGATAATCGGGTCAAGCAACGTCAGCTTCGCCACCAACAAAATAGGTTCAGGATAATTAATGTAATCACCATAAACAGATTGTAAGGTCGCTTGATAAGTGAAACCATCCTCAGCATAGCCCATCGCCCGATATTCCACCTCTAAAGTCTGCGACACGGGCGTAATAAACAGTTGCCATTGCCCCACCATAGGCGTAATAACCTTAAATATACAAATCGTCTGCGCCGCGTCCCCAGTACAAGTAGGCGCACTCACAGGATTGCCATTCGGGTCATCTAACTCCAATGTCGCCGCATTAGCTTGACCGTTATACATGGCAATAACTTCCAACCCATCCAACGTCGAGTCAACGATAATGGGCGGGTCAGCCGAGGCCCCCACTGGCACTGAACCACTGTCAGAACCGAGATTCACCCGTACCAAATTTGAGCCAAATTGGTCAGCGTCCATCATAGCATTGGCTAAAGTCGTCGGCTTGGCCGTTGAATTTGCCTTTGTCCGCCGCCGCCCCGTAATATCAATACTGGTCGCGCCACCGACATATTTGTATTGCCCATTACTAAATTCCGCCACCTGTTGTAAGATACTCGCCACATTCGCTTCAGGAGGCGCATAGTCAAAAACCGTCAGGGGGATACCACTGGCCGAATGTTGGTCTAGTAATGTTTGATACGGATTACCACTGTCATCAAATCGCCCACTGACAAACAAATAAACCGCTTTATCCGCCACCACCGCCTTATTCACCGCTGCCGCCAAATCATTAATCGCCTCCTGGTCACCTGCCGTAACAAAACGAGATGTGGCTACCGAGACAGTTAAACTATCAATCGTTGCTTTAAGACTCGCCCTAGAACTAGCGTTAATTTCCGTCACAGGTTGAAGGGTCGTAAAACTAGCCCCATACGTAATTAAACCCAATAAATCACCGTCGCGGGCCTGGTCAACATAATTTTTAGCCGCCGTTTTAATACTTTCCAAACGGTTATCAGTCGCCATGTCCGCCGATATATCAATTAACAATTGACGGTATTTGGTCGCCACAACGTTCGCATCTGCCCAAGTAATCTTAATCGCACTCCGCGCCACCGCCGCATTGCCAGGCAATTCAACGGTGGGCGCGCTGCCTCCCGTTGGCGCAACTTGCGACAGTAAGGTTGAGTAATCATAGCGCAAAACAGCCGAACTTGAGCCACTGCGCGGGTCTTCCGAGGGTGGCCGCGCCACCGTATCCCAACAACTCGCCGTATACGTCCGTAATTGAGCCGTTGTAACGCTACTGTTAGGATAATCCTTGACCGTAGACAAATTCAAATAAGAAAATTGTCCCGTTTGCGCCGCATTCCAATTGCCATTGCCCATAATGGAAGTATCAATGGTCGTATCACCAGGCTGCGGACTCGTCGCTTTATTACTAGCCGTCGTCCCCTGATATTCGTCCCGCACCCCAAATTGATAATGCCCCCATTCATGCGCCATGGTATAGCCCGCCCCTTTTTGATTACCCGACTCTAGGGCATTGTAAGGTGTGCCAAAGGGGAAAACATCACCCATCAAAATCTGCCCCCCACCGTCATCTGCCCCCCACCGTCATAACCCGACACAGAGGCGCGCGGCCAATCGGAGGCACTCCAAACCATGTTGGCTTTATCGGAAAATTGCCCATTTTGATAAACGGTAATATTCCGCACTTTATACGCCCCATTGGTCATTTCATACAGCCCATCGGCAAAATAACCCAAAATATTTTCATACGGAGTGCGGTCACTTACACCCACCGTTTTATAAACCGAAACGGTAAAATCCACAAATTCGCTAGCCACTTTAGGCGGCTGCACCGAAGGAATCGGCGTGGGGTTGACCGTTGGCGTGGGTTGCGTAGTCGGAGTCAGTGTGGGCGCGGAAGTGGTAACAGTCGGCGCAATCGTGGTCGCGGTAGCGGCAGAACTGGTCGCCGTCGGTGATGTACTAGGGTCAAAATTTTTCAATAATGACGGTAAATAAACACAACTTTTACCCGTCTCACATGGGCTTTGCGCCTGGGTTTCGCGAGTCAGCCAACCTATTGCCATTATCAACAAGCCTAGAAATATGATTTTTGTTCCATGTTTCATATTAAGCACCTCATTTTTAACTAAAAGAAACAAATTTATTTTAACTAGGACTTATGCAAAAAGGCAAAATCCC
>JAIFLK010000163.1:8623-10832 GCA_020049115.1 Chloroflexota bacterium
TTAACTCTACTGTCACATCAATGACCACCACCGATATAGGGGGTAACAAACTCCGTCGAGGTAGAAACGTCTAACACAATCATAACATCAAGATTACTGACACTCTCAGCCATTGATTCTGATATTATTGGGGCTTTGGAAAAGCCTATCCATTTCATAAAATTCATGTCAACGAATGATTCGCCGATAATCTTGATGCGGCTAGAATTGCCATAATCACCGCTGTTGTTATTGCATAAATTAGCGGGATTCTCGTTGGTATTATCAGCTCCTTCCAGTCCGCGAAATGAGCCAGTATCAATCATAAAGGTGGTTCTTTTGGTTTCACCCGAAGCAATAGGAATGTAGACGGCCCCTTTCACTTCATCAATTGGCAACATAGCTAACTGTGGCACGCCACCAGGATTGTTTTCATCAATATTACCACCTTTCGTGGTGACGCAGCCACGCACCAGCACATCTACATCTTTACCCACTTCGTAGCCATTTTGCTTTAAATACTCAATGGCTCGCTGCATGGCATCTTCCTCAAAAGGGAGTTCAGGGGCAGCGGCTAACACGGCAGAGTCAACGGCTTGATTGAGACGAACCCGTTCAATATAAACCAGGCCGAAATCAGTGATTAAACCTAATATTGCCACTAACCCAACAAATGAAACCGCAAGAATAACGATTTTTTGCTTTCCATGCCAAAAATGGGTTGGTAAAAACGCTCTTAATTTATTTAACATGATATAACCTCCAATTTGATTACAATGACTTATGCCACTAAATCCTTAATCGTCCCTCTATCCACCAACGGAATCGCCATGCCCTCACGTCCAACGGGCAACTCAGTGGCGCGTTCCACCTTCACCCCACACACTTTATAATCGGGAATTTTCGCCCGTTCATCTAATAAATGATGTGTTAATACATTAGCCGCAGCCTCGGCAAAATGGAAGGGGATAAAAATGGTACTTTTGGGTGAGCGTTGCGTCACCAACAGCCGCGCCGTCAATTGCCCACGCCGACTCGCCACCTCCACCCAATCCCCCATGACCAGCCCCAACTGCGCCGCATCATGCGGGTGCATCTCCACCGTACACTCAGGCCAAATTTCATTCAAAGCCGAAGCCCGCGTCATCGTGCCACCATGCCAATGATACAACAGCCGCCCCGTACTCAACGTAAACGGATATTCTTCGTCAGGCAACTCACTTTTAGGGTCATACTCCACGCTAAAAAATTTCCCCCGCCCACTCGGAAACGTATCCTTGAATAAATAGGGCGAACCAGGATGGTCAAGCGACGGGCAAGGCCAATGCACACCGCCTTCATGCTCCAATCGCTGATACGTCACTCCATAGAAATCTGGCGTAACCTCACGCATCTCATTCCAAATATCTTGCGGGTGCTGATAATTCCAGTTCATTAACATGGCCTCCGCGTTGGCGCAAATATGCTCATCAAATTCGCGGCAGGGGCTATCGGCATGGAGGTGTGCCTCTTGCACAATCTTACGGATAGTCCGCTGCGCCACCTCCATCACAATTGCCCAATCCGCCCGCGCCTCGCCTGGCGTAGGCACGGCCTGCCGCACCCGTTGAATCCGACGGTCAGAGTTGGTAAATGTGCCGTCCTTCTCGGCAAAGGCCGCCGCAGGCAAAATCACATCAGCATAAACATTTGTTTCATTAAAGAAAATATCCTGCGCCACAAAAAATTCCAACTGTTCAACCGCATGGCGGGCATGGTTCAAATCAGGGTCGCTCATCAACGGATTTTCGCCCATCACATACCACCCCTTCACCCGCCCATCTAAAATCCCGCCGACCATTTCCGTCGTCGTCAGCCCCGCCACCGCCGAGAGTTTACTGTGCCACGCCTGCTCAAATTTATGGCGCACCGTGGGGTCACTCACCTGTTGATAGGCCGTAAACACCGTCGGCATGCCCCCCGAATCAGAACAACCTTGCACATTATTTTGGCCGCGCAACGGATTTAAGCCCGTCCCTAGCCGCCCAATCTGTCCACACATTAAGGCCAAGTTAATCAATGTTAATGAATTATCCGTCCCATGCACACTCTGACTAATCCCCATGCCCCAATAAATCGCCGCCGCGTTCGCCTTCGCATACATGCGCGCCGCCTTACGAATGTCCTCCGCAGCCACACCTGTAATTGTTTCCGCCCATTCAGGCGTTTTATGCTCTAAACTTTCAATATA
>JAIFLK010000199.1 GCA_020049115.1 Chloroflexota bacterium
CTCTCCCAAAGGGCGAGGGGAGACAAGAGACTCCCTCGCCCTTTGGGAGAGGGCTGGGGTGAGGGTGACAAATCTTGAAATACTGAGTATAAGAAAACCAAGCCTACTCAAGTAGGCTAAAAAGTCACGTCATGAAGCGAATTGAGTGCGCTTTAGCGTCAGGCAACCACTATCCCGAACTCAGGTTAAACCTAAGTTGCTTAAATAGAGATTAAGTATACTAGGAATGTCTATCTGATTCAAGATTGGTAGGGCTTGTGAAAAAAGATGGGGATTTTGAGTGAAGGTTTAGCAAAAAGGCGGTTTAGGCATGCAAATTTCGTTATTTATCGTAGTTATATGGGTAGGGGTCTCACTTTTATTAAAAGTGGTCAGCCAGATAAGCCAAAGTTGTTATGTTTGTGCTATAATAGAATGAGGTAGCGCAGGTATCAAAAATGTGGCAAGAAGGTGATTTTCAGCCGTGAGAGAAAAATATCGGTTCATTGTGGGCGGATTTTTAGTGCTATTATCTTTACCCCTGGTAATAATAGGGGTTTATGGGGCAATTGGGCTGAATATCGCGCTAGTTTTTGCTATCGCGGGCCTGGCGAGTGGTCTAACGTTATGTTTTGAGGCGATTATCGCCTTCCTTTATTTCCCGCCGTTTAATCCAGAGGTCTATAAACAAAATTTAGAGCAAGAGGTGGCGGAACGGACGGCTGAATTAGAAAATTGGCTAGAACAATTATCCATTGTGAACCTTATTACGCAAGTGGTGAACACATCCTCCGAATTGTCGGCTATTTTAGAGGCCACGGTGCAGCAGGTGGGGCAATTTTTTCAAGTCAGTCGCTGTATGATTGTCTTTTTTAATCAAACGACAAAGAATCTCACTCTGGTGAGTGATTATCATTTAAATGGCGTAGCTTCTGACGCTCTCGATTTAGTCCTGTCGCTTAAAGATTACCCGCTCACGATTCAAGCCCTAGAGCAAGGCCAATCGATGATAGTGACGGAAGCACAAACTAATCCCTTAACGATTCCTGCTCATTATTTACTGCAACAATGGCATTTACAAAACTTACTTATTGTACCGCTTTTGGCTAAAGGGCGAGTGAATGGTCTTATTGTTTTGGCGACGCAACAGCCTGAGTCTCAGTTTACTTCAACCGACATGACATTGGTGGAGTTAATTGCCAGCCAAATTGCTGGGGTGATTAACAATGGGCAATTACTCCAGGAGTTGCGGCAGAGTGAACAGGAGTTTCGGCGGGTGATTGAATTTTCCCCGTTAGCCATGGCGATTACCAATAAGGAAGGGCGGGTTGAATATTTGAATCAAAAACATGTGCAGACGTTTGGTTATACTTTGACAGATGTTCCGACGGTGAAAGATTGGTGGTTTTTAGCCTATCCTCAGCATCGTTATCGCACCAAAATAAAAACGAATTGGTACACTCAAGAACAGTTGGCTGAGGCACAAGTGACCTGCAAAAATGGAACAATTCGTGATGTTGAGTTTAGATATACGCCTATTGGCGACAGAGTATTACATGTTCTCCATGATGTTACAGAACATAAGGCGGTGGCGATTGCTTTAGCTAAAGCCAAAGAAGAGGCGGAGCAAGCTAATCAAGCCAAAACCGCTTTCCTCGCCAACATGAGCCATGAATTACGGACCCCGCTGAATGCGGTGTTGGGCTTTACCCAATTATTACAACGTGAAACGAATACCACGCCTGAACAGCAAGAATATTTACAAACAATTAACCGCAGTGGGGAGCATTTACTTTCCTTAATCAATGATGTGTTGGAATTGTCTAAAATTGAGACGGGGCGGGTTAAGCTGGATAAAGCTAATTTTGACTTATATCAAATGTTAGATGATATTGAAGCCATGATGCGTTTACGGGCCATACATCGAAAATTACAATTTATTTTTGAAGTTAATCCCGATGTGCCGAGATACATTTGTACGGATGAACGTAAGTTGCGGCAAGTATTATTGAACTTATTAGGAAATGGCATAAAATTTACAGATGAAGGCGGCGTGGTTTTGCGGGTGTTGTCTCAGCCCCTGGCGAATAACCCCAGCTTAACCGAATTGAAATTTGAGGTGGAGGATACGGGTTATGGCGTGGCGGTAGAGGAACTGAATTTATTATTTGAACCCTTTGCTCAAACGGAGAGTGGGCGGTTATCTCAAGGGGGGACGGGGTTGGGGTTGCCTTTGAGCCGCCAATTTGTGGAATTATTGGGCGGGGAGATGGCCGTGAAAAGCACCAGAGGCGTGGGAACGCTGTTCTCGTTTACCGTGCTAGTGCAAATTATCGCTTCAATGGATGTGCCTCATCAGCCGATAAATCATAAGGTGATTGGGTTGGCGGCGGGTCAACCCAAATATCGGATTTTGGTGGTGGAAGATAAAGTAGAAAATCGGTTGTTGCTCAAACAATTGCTCGAATCGATTGGTTTTGAGGTGCAGGAGGCGAGTAATGGGCAGGAAGCGTATAATATCAGTTTAAGCTGGCAACCTGATTTAATTTGGATGGACATCCGCATGCCCGTTATGAATGGTTATGAGGCGACTCGACGGATTAAGGCACAAATTAAGGATACACCGATTATTGCCCTGACGGCGAGTGCCTTTATTGAGGAGCGTCATTTGGTGTTTGAGGCGGGTTGTGATGATTTAGTGCGGAAGCCTTTTCGAGATAGGGAAATTTTTGATAAAATGAGTGAATATTTGGGGGTGCGTTACATTTATCAAGAAGAAAAAGAGGTTTTGCCTTTAATTACGGCTCATTTTTTGCCCCAACAATTAATGAAGTTATTACCTGAATGGCTGGGTGAATTACAAGAGGCGACTAAAACGGCTAATTTTAATCAACAACTTAAATTAGTGGAACAAATTCGCCCTCATCAGCCTATTTTGGCGGGAACCCTGACCGAATTGATTAATCGTTTTGCTTATGATGAACTTCTAACTCTGATTGAGGCAACTAAAAACTTATAGGACTTACGCAAAACCGTTCATTTTGAGGAGTGACACACGCCCTTGTGTGTCACTGTTAGCACGAGGGCGTGCTAACTCCGCGATTTTTGCGTAAGTCCTAACTTAACATATGCACCCAATTGAAGCCAAAAATATTAAAAATACCATTTTAGTCGTAGATGATGTGGCGGCTAATCTCCGTTTGATTACAAATATCCTCACTCGACAGGGTTATGAAGTGCGCCCCGTACCCAGTGGCAAGTTAGCCTTAAAGTTGGTCGAAACGGTCAAGCCAGATTTGATTTTGTTGGATATCAACATGCCAAATATGAATGGCTATCAAGTGTGTAAACAGTTAAAAACGAATGAAAAAACGCGCGATATTCCCGTTATTTTTGTGAGTGCGTTGGGTGAGGTGTGGGATAAGGTGGCGGCTTTTGAAGCTGGGGGCGTGGATTATATTACTAAACCATTTCAATTTCAAGAGGTCGTGGCGCGGATTGAAACCCATTTGAGTTTGCGATTATTGCAACAAAAATTACAACTGACGGTACAAGAATTATCCCATTCTAATCAAGCCTTAATATTAAGCAACAAAGAATTAGATGCTTTTGGGCGAACGGTGGCGCATGACCTTAAGAATCCGTTGGGCATTATTTTGGCTTATTTGGAGTTGTTGCAACAGGATTTAGGTGATAATCCAACGATTACCGAATCAACTCAGGAGATGGTGGGAAATATTCAACGGGCAGCTTTGCGGTCGGTAAATATTGTGGATGAGTTGTTATTGTTGGCGGGAGTCCGCAAAAGTAAAGTTAATTTGAAACCCATGGAGATGGCGCAAGTGGTGGCGCAGGTACAAGAACGGTTGGAGCCTTTATTGAAGCAACATCAGGCTGAACTTCTTTTACCTGAAAGCTGGCCGACGGCTTTAGGCCATGCGCCGTGGTTGGAAGAGGTTTGGATAAATTATTTGACCAATGGTCTTAAATATGGGGGTAATCCTCCGCGCTTAGAGTTGGGGGCTACGGCGCAAGCTAACCACATGATTCGTTTTTGGGTGCGTGATAATGGGCCAGGGTTAACTTTAGCAGAACAGGAGATTATCTTCACTGAATTTACTCGGCTGAATGAGTGGCGGGTGGAGGGGCATGGCTTAGGGTTATCCATTGTTAAACGAATTATTGAAAAATTAAATGGTCAGGTTGGAGTGGATAGCCAAGTAGGGCAAGGGAGTGAGTTTTATTTTATCTTGCCAAAAGCAAAAAATATCGATATATTACAAACAACAGAGGGAGTGACCGATGGCAAATAATTTTATGGCTGATGAATTGATTTTAACTGGGGCAGATGACCTGGAGTTTGCCCCGATGACCGGGGAAAATGAGGTTGAGCAGCAGTTAGAGGATACATGGAAAGTGATGTTGGTAGATGATAATGCGGAAGCTCATCATGTCGCTAAATTATCGCTTCAGAAATTTACCTTTGAAAATAAACAGTTGAAATTCATTTCCGCTTATTCAGGTGAAGAGGCCAAACATTTGATTGAGCAAAACCCTGATACCGCGCTGATTTTGTTAGATGTAGTCATGGAAGAGGATGACTCTGGCTTGCAGGTGGCGGAATATGTGCGGAAAATTTTGGGTAATCGGGTGGTGCGGATTGTGTTGCGGACGGGACAACCTGGGATTGCCCCCGAAGAAAAAGTGTTTTTAGATTATGATATTAATGATTATAAACTAAAAACGGAGCTGACCTGGCAGAAGATGTATACGACAGTGGTGGCTTCTTTGCGCTCCTACCGCGATATTTTGCTGGTGGAGGAAAAACGCCATGAAGTGGAAGAACTTAATAGTAATTTAGCTAAACAAAAAGAGCAGTTGCTACAACTAAATGAGCAACTTCAGGCGGAGATTGTTGAGCGGAAAAAACTGGAAGCCGTTTATTTAGAGAAAGAACGCTTACGAATTGAAAAAGAATTATTGGAAGAACAATCACAACGGTTGGCGAAGTTAAATGCCGATAAAGACCGTTTTTTTTCGATTATTGCCCATGATTTGAAAGGGCCATTTTTGCCTGTCATTGGGAATGCCCAACTTTTGACCGAGATGTTTGACCGTTTTCAGCCGACTCAGGTACGTGATATGTGCGAGAAAATTTATCATTCGGCCAAACGGGTGGTCGATTTATTGGATAATTTGTTGGAGTGGGCGCGCTTGGAAAGTGGGCGGATGGACTATCAGCCGCAAAACCTTAACTTGTATACTGTGGTTGAGGCTAATGTGGATTTGTTATTTGAAAATGCCGCCTATAAAAAGATTACCCTGCATAGTACCCTCCAAAGAATTATCATGGTGCAGGTTGATAGTTATATGGTTGATACGGTGGTGCGTAATTTGATTTCTAATGCCATTAAATTTACACCTGAAGTGGGGTTTATTACCATTTCAGCTAAGATAACGAATGAACCCAGTTATCTGACGGCGTTTAATACGTCGCGGATTTTAGGCTCGCCATTGTCTAACTCTTTCGTGGAGGTGGAGGTCGCGGATACAGGCGTGGGAATTAGTCCTAAAGATTTGAAGAAATTGTTTGCTATTGAAACCCATCACACCACGCTAGGCACGGCGCATGAACAGGGGACGGGGTTGGGGTTAATTATTTGTGCCGAAATGGTGGTTAAAAATAAAGGGCAAATTTGGGTGGAGAGTGAAGTGGGGCAGGGGACGAAGGTTAAATTTACGTTGCCGCTGGCGGGGTAGCTTTTCCGTTAGTCATCAGGTGACTTGACTAGACCGCATCACCAGCCCTTATAAGGTTTCAAACCTTATAAGGGCTAGTTTTTATCATGCACCAAATTATTGACCCATTTGCCTGATTGGACGCGGTATAAACCAATGATACATTTCACTAATTCCTCCGTCATGACCAAAAGGTAAACCCAATAAACGGGTAAATGCCATACAAATGCGCCCAGAAAAGCCAACGGTACGCCAATCACCCAAATCGTCAGGCTCTCTAGCATTAAGGCAAAGCGGGTGTCGCCACCACTGCGGATGACGGCGACCAACATGGTAAAATTGGTGGCTTTGAGGGGCAGAGCGAAGCTCATGATGGCTAAAATCGCCAGGGTGTAATCGGTGGCGAGGGGTGAAATGTCATAGAAGGTTAAGAGGCTATGGCGACTGATAAAAATCATCAGGCCGATGATGACGGCGGTGGTGGGGGCAATGGTAATGAAATAACGGGCATATTTTTTGGCGAGGTCTATTTGATTTGCGCCAATAAGATTACCAATCATCACGGCCCCCGCACTGCCTACGCCGAGAAACAAGACGAAGGCCACCCGTTCTATCGTGCCAGCGATATTGGTGGCGGTAATCGATTCGGTGCTAATGTGGGCGTAAATAATGTTATAAACCGTTATACCAATTGACCACAGCACTTCCGTTAGCACAACGGGCAGGGTGGTTTTGAAGAATTGCGGTAGAAAATGCCAGGGAATGGTGAATAAATTGGCAATGGGCGCGGCCAGAATGGATTGACTGCGATAAACCAGCATTAACATGAGGAAACATTCTAGGTAGCGGGCGATGCAGGTGGCAATGGCTGACCCTTGAACGCCGAGCGCGGGGAAGCCCGCATGTCCAAAAATGAGCAGATAATTCAACAGGGTGTTCGTGGCGAGGGCGATTAAGCTGACTAACATGGGCAGTTTCACTTGCTCAACACTGCGTAATACGGTGGCGTAACTAAAAGTAATGGAAGTGATGACATAACTCCAGCCGATAATCTGTAGAAATTGGCTGCCGAGTTTGATGACTTCGGGGTCGTTGGTGTAAATGCTGAGGATATATTGGGGCATGAAAATAGCCCCTAATGAAAAGATGAAGCTGCTACTCATGCTTAATATTAGGCAAAGACCTAACACTTGCTGAATTTGCGCCACATCTTTTTTGCCCCAATATTGAGCCGTAAAAATGGCTGCGCCGCTACTAAAGCCAAATAATAAAAGTATGAGTAAAAAAAATAGTTGGTCGGCCAAGCCCACGGCGGCCACACTTTTATCGCCTAATTGTCCAATCATGATGACATCAACGGCATTAAGCGAAGTCATGATAAGGTTTTGTAAGATGATGGGCGCGGCGAGTTTGGAAAGTTGTTGTAAGAAGAGTTTGTCTTGAAAGAGGGTCATGGGTTCGGTTCCTGGGAATGGGATTTATATTTTCCGCCATAGTCATCCGATGACTAAAATTTTGATATATTGAGTATCAGTATCAGTATATCAAGATTTGGGCGTAATAATTAAATCCCCCTCACCCCCGCCCCTCTCCCACAGGGCGAGGGGAGACAAGATACTCCCCCGCCCCTCTCCCACAGGGCGAGGGGAGACAAGATACTCCCCCGCCCCTCTCCCACAGGGCGAGGGCAGACAAGATACTCCCTCGCCCTTTGGGAGAGGGCAGGGGTGAGGGTATAAATCTTGATATACTCAGTATAGCAAAATTCTGCGGTTATGCCTAAATTACTCTCACTTCAACCAACTCCTTCTTATATACTGCGCGAGGTCACAACTTGGAGTCACAAAGCTTGCTTTGTGTGACGCAAAGCAAGCTTTGCGACTCCAGAAAAATTTAATTTATGCCCTCGCGCAGTATATGGGTGAGGTGAAATGAAGCGGTTTGGGTTTTTGCCACTTTTCATATATAATGGCGCAGCATAACTCAGATTTCAAAAAATTAGGCTATACTACGCGAGGGGACAAATTGGAATGCAAACCTTCAGGTTTGCTCGTTTATTGTGGGGCAAACCTAAAGGTTTGCACTCCAGAAAAGTTTAATTTATGCCCTCGCGCAGTATAACTCTAAATTTAGCCTTGCTATAAAAATATAGATAGGACTTACGCAAAAATCGCGGAGTTAGCACGCCCTCGTGCTAACAGTGACACACGAGGGCGTGTGTCACTCCTCAAAATGAACGGT
>JAIFLK010000032.1 GCA_020049115.1 Chloroflexota bacterium
ATGCAAGCATTGGAAGAGGTCATGGGCAAAAACGGGATTAACGCTTTGCTCAACTTGGCTAAGCTGCCCCATTTGATTGACAACTACCCCGCCGCTAACTTGAATAAAGAGTTTGACTTTGCCGATTTTGGGGCATTGGGACAGGGCATTGTTGATATGTATGGCCCCCGTGGTGGTCGTGGGTTGGCATTACGGGCAGGGCGCGCGGCTTTTGCTGATGGGCTTTCTAAATTTGGAGCAACCGCAGGAGCAGCCGACTTAGCTTTTAAAGTTTTGCCAACTGGGGTCAAACTAAAAGTGGGTTTGAAGGCCATGGCTGAAACTTTTACTAAGTTCAGTGACCAAAAATCAAGTGTGGAAGAAGCTGATGACCATTTCATCTATACTATTCATCAATGCCCCGTTTGTTATGGTCGTAAGAGTGATAAGCCCGTTTGTTATGGGGCTATCGGTATCTTACAAGAAGGGGTACGTTGGGTGAGTGGTGGCAAAGATTTCCGAGTGGAAGAAACCGATTGCAAAGCTACTGGCCATGAAAACTGTATCTTGTTAGTTTATAAAGAGCCACTTTAAGCTCTAATCAGCAAGTCATGGTTCTCTATGGAATCTGGGTACAGTGAACACCAAGCACGAGTCGCGCAAGAAGGTAAAAAAGCCCTCATTTGTGGCGTAATTACGGTCAGTGATTCCCGCACCCCTGAAACTGATGTGAGTGGTCAGTTAATTGTGCAGCAATTAATTTTGGCGGGTCATTCGGTGGCAGAATACCATATTGTTCCCGATGAGTCGGCACAAATTACGCAACTACTTGAAAAATTAGCGACTCAAGCCATAACCGTAGTTATCCTTAATGGTGGCACGGGAATTGCGCGACGAGATTCTACCTTTGAAGCGGTAGATGCGATGTTAGAAAAACGCTTACCAGGTTTTGGTGAGCTTTTTCGCATGTTGAGCTTCGCCGAAATTGGCGCGGCGGCCATGTTATCCAGGGCCACGGCGGGTTTATATCGCCAAACGATTATTTTCTCGTTGCCTGGTTCGCCGCATGCCGTTAAGTTAGCGTTAGAGAAACTTATCATGCCGCAACTGACTCATCTCGCATGGGAATTGGTGCGGCAGTAAAAACAAAAAGGCCAACAAATTTGTTGGCCTTTTTGTTTACGGAGTCCAAATCTTTAGATTTGTTAGAGTCAAATCTAAAGATTTGGACTCCAAGTTTTGTTAATCTGCGAATAGAACACGAATTAACATTATTAAAAAACCCTGCTCTCATAAATAAGAACAGGGTTTTTATTAAACTGACTGCGAATTACTGTGATTTAGGAACTTTAGAGGACAAATCAGGCAATTTGGGTAATTTTGAAAAATCAACTACTTGGGCATCTGCGGGAGGGGTAAAGGTAAATTTAGCCGCATCAACCGCCGCATCAATACCCAATTCCCCTTTAATCACCATAAAGCCACTCATCTCTAGCCCATCTCGCTTGAGATTAATTTCTAAGCGTTGAGGTAAATAGCTTTTTGGGTCAACAAAATAAGTCACCGTCACGCCCGATAAATCAACCTCACCTGATTTATCATATGTCACTTGAACTTTATAAACATCTTTGCCATTCACTTGCTCTGTTCCCAATACGTCAGCTTTGGTGTTCTCAAAGCCGCGGTCTTTGATTTGCTCGGCAAATTTGGCAATCTCACGTAACTCAGGTTGGTCACTCAGTTGCGTTTTATATTGACTTTTATTACCCACTATGACAATTTTTTGGCTAGGATTATAAGCCCATCCTTTGTCACCATCCATTACCGCCACTTGACCATTCAGGGTTGCCACTTCACTGGTCATTTTAGCATATGCCTTGCTAGGTCGCTCACCTGAAAATTCAATGGAGCCTTTGACTGGCCCCTCAATGGCCGCGATTTGAAAATCAACCACAAAATTAGCACTTTTAGCCGCTTTAATGGCCGCTTCCATTTTCTTCACGACTTCAGCCCCACTCGGCGCGGGAGCTACTTCTGCCACAGTCGGTGCAGCCTTTTCCGCAGCGGGTTGACTACTACAAGCCGTTATACTCCACAATATCCCTGCTACTACCAAAAAACGTAACAATTTAACCATCTTAGATTTTGAACTCCTTAATTTAGCTTTTTATATTACAACTTGAAAGGTTTAATGTTGTAAGTAGTTTATTGGGCGGCTGGACACTGACCAGGCTCAGGCACTTTTTCAGTTGAACTAGCAAGCCGATATATACCTACAGCAAAATTCACCCATGTTCCATCATCATTCTGAGTAGACATTACCACCCCTACATTACCAACGGCATTAGCTTGATATTTAACAGAACTAAAAACAAATTGTCCCGTTTTTACAATACCTTGTGACACGCCCCAAGGCTCATCACTCACCAGATTTCCGTCAGCGTCTAACTCATAAAACGAAGCAAGAACAGCAATATCTTTTGTAGCGTAGCCAGGGGCATATGTGTGAACAGTGCGCGTACCTGACTTAAAAATAGCGGGGTCAGGACATTTACTAGGTACACCTTCCTCAGACAGCTCATAACTGCTAGGCATGGTAATCATATCATCTTGAAACATGGGCGATATATTGGGGTCAGCTTGAGCCTGTTGCGGTGAAATTCCATAGATGACGGATAGCATCATGATGATAACACCGAACATGCTTAATTTTAGGTAAAATTTGGATTTTAACATTACATCCTCCTTAAAGTTACTACTTAAGAAAATAAAATGGGTTAAACAAACGATAGACTTAACCAACCTTTACGCTACTTTAATACCACATCACCTCCTTAAAGGTTAATTCCACCTGTAAATAATTCGGGGATACGGAGTCCAAAGCCGTAGGCTTTGAGCAGTGGGTCAAAGCCTACGGCTTTGGACTCCCGCGTTATCCCCTCAAAATTTACAGGTAGGGTTATTTTATTTCTTAACGATTTACATCTAAACGGCGTAATGAGATAATGGTTAACATGATAGATACCAGAATAAAGCCGCAGAGAATAAGCCAATTTTGTAGCAAGTAAAAGCTGGAATGGGTAAAAGTAAAAGGGAGTTCAGTTAGTGGGCCTGAAAAACTGGCATTTTTCTTCATTTCCAATAAATTAACCGTTGAGCCAAGAGCCTCAATACCCCAACGACTAAAAACGAAATAGGAAATATATTTGGCTGGGCCGTCTAAGTTAAAAACAATCCCCGCAAAGACAATTTGGGGAATTAAAAAGAGGGGCATCACACTCATGACTCTATCCTCACGGCCTAAAACAGCCGAAAGAAAGAGACCGAAACAGGCCGAAGTAAACGTCAGCATCGAAATTGTAACAAAAACTTCCACGGGGCCAGTCAGATAGGTGTCACCTTCCCAGCTAAACCCCGCCCGCAATCCCACAATCGCGACCAACAGGAAGGATTGAATCGTCCCTAACAGCAACATTACGCCTAATTTCGAGCCGACATATGCCCCAATGCTTAAATTAACTAAACGCTCCCGCCGATAAATCGGCAATTCCTTCACAATTTCCCGCACCGAATTGATGAGGCCAAACCATGTACCGACACAAGCCAATATAAAGAGAATTTTTTGGGCATTAGTGACATCAGCAGCAGTCGTTTCAACCCCTTTGCCAAATATGCCCGCGTCAATCACCATATAAAGTAGCGCAGCAATTAACGGAGATTGTAATAAAAGAGCCAAAAGATTACGGCGGTCACGCAGCAATAACTTAACATACCGTTGGGTTAAAATGCGCCATTGGCGGGTGGAAGTGGCAATGTTTTGCCAGATACTAGGGCGTGATTTTTTGATATTGCCTGATTTATCAGACGTAGGGGGCATGGCTTGACCTAAACGTTTGGTAATAGCATTATGATAATAAGAAGATTTACGGAAAGCTTCTATCCAACGCTCAGACTCATTTTCAACCAAATGATAAATCTCAGCGAAATCATTTACGCCAAAGAAAGTTAAGGCATCACGCGGCGCGCCAAAAAAGGTTAAACGTCCCCCCGCCGCGAAAAAAGCCACTAAGTCACAGGCCGTAATATTACCTGTAGCATGGGTCACGAGAATCACCGTTTTACCTGATTTGGCAATTTCTTGTAAGGTAAACATCATCTTTTGGTCTAGGCCAGGGTCAAGCCCTGAAGTCGGCTCATCTAAGAAAATAATGCCAGGGTCGGCAATCAATTCAACCGCAATACTCACCCGTTTGCGTTGTCCGCCACTGAGTTGGCTAATAATGAGTTTGCGGCGTGAAGTCATGGCGACCAAATCTAAGGCTTTATCTATCCGTTGGTTAATTTCAGCAGGTTGCGTATCGGCAGGCAAACGCAGTAAGGCGGCGTAATAGAGTGCCTCTTCAACCGTCAATTCACGGTGAATAATATCCTCTTGTGGCACATAGCCAATCGTTTGGCGATAGGCATCAAAATTCTGATATAAATCATCGCCATTTAATAAAACGTTACCTTCTGAGGGACGAAAACCATTTAAGGCATCTAAAATGGTTGATTTACCCGCGCCACTGCCACCCACCACCGCCACAAACTCGCGCGGTTGAATGACCAATGAAACATGGTCAATTAAAATTTTAATCCCGCTATCGGTGGGAACTTCCTTTTTAACAGGGACTTCCTTATGTAAATTAATCGCCTCTAAGCGAATCCCCTCACGCCGTAAATCAGCCACCACTATCATGCGACCATCATAATGTAATTGGGTTGAACCAAATTGCATGACATCACTCGCCTGCAAATTGGCCTGTTGCACCCGTTGCCCATTAAGATAAGTACCGCTATTACTCTTTAGGTCGCGAATGGCATGCCCCATGCCAGTAGGCACAACAATGGCATGAAAGCTAGATACCAACGGGTCAGCCAAGACCAAATCATTACGGGGGTCACGCCCAATCGTTATCTCTTTTACTAATTCAATTTGTCCCGTAAAGGAGTCAGGTGGGGCCGCACCATCAAAATACATCAGGGTAATAAAATTATCCTGTTGGTCAGGAATACGAACAATATCCCCATTCTTAAGGGTATGCTTGATGATGCGTTCACCCTCAATATGAAGGCCATTGCCACTCGCCTGACGTTGTCCCTGGCGGATTTGACCATCTATAATTTGATAATGGTCATTCTCCCAACTGATAGTGGCGTGATAACGAGAAATAACGGGGGAATTGATAACAACATCATTATCACTCGCCCGCCCAAGCCGTAATGTTTTGTGGGTTAAGGCAATCGTTTCTTGATGTCCAGGCCTTGAAATAATCAGTTCTTCATTGGTTACACGGTTTGTAATTATCGTATCAGATTCCATCGTTTGAAAGGTCATTGTCCTACACTCCTTGTTATTTAATTCATCGTAACTTGAAATAAATTAAGCAAATTTTTATCCACCTCATTCACTTTAGCCATTGTTCGACTCTACAGCAACGCGGAGTCCAAATCTTTAGATTTGACTCTAACAAATCTAAAGATTTGGACTCCACGTTGGCGGGGGCCAGTGGGAAACAAAAAACGCGCCGTCCCATGTGGCAGAAAACTGCTTGGGCGCGGCGCGCGGGTAGAGCAAAAAGAAAAATTATTTAATTTAACGTAATGGGGGGGGGGGTAAAACGTAAGGTTATTTTAAGCATCAACTTTTTTAGGCAAGAGACCTCATTTTTATATGTCAAGATAATCCATAATCTAATACAATGTAAGAATTTTGTCAAATATGCAAATAGTGCCTGACCCAAAGGGTTCAAAAAGCAAACCCCTTGGGTCAGGCACTTTCGTTATGAACAGACAGAAATGTCCGTTCTACACTTGGGTAGGCCAGACATTCCTGTCTGAATCAAAACATGCTCAATTACGTCGTATT
The DNA here is from genome assembly GCA_020049115.1 of Chloroflexota bacterium. Taxonomy (GTDB): domain Bacteria; phylum Chloroflexota; class Anaerolineae; order 4572-78; family J111; genus JAIFLK01. Next base: position 5,888 of record JAIFLK010000032.1, read on the forward strand.
AACCGCAGGCGGTTCAGGCTGTCGAAATGAGGTGGCTTCCTTCACCAAAGCGGGCAATTTCTGAAAATCCTCAATGAGCAAGGCGCGCCAGGCGGGGTTACGGAGGGCGGCGGCGGGGTGAAACATGGGGACAATCAAGGTATCGCCCACCCGTTTAGATTGACCGTGAATTTTCGTAATGGACGCGCCTGGAAAGTAGCGATACATGGAAAATCGCCCTAACGTTACAATTACTTTCGGTTGCACTAACTCTACCTGGCGGTCAAGATACTCTTTACAGGCCGCCAATTCGTCAGGCTGGGGGTCACGGTTATTGGGGGGCCGACATTTCACCACATTGCCAATAAATACCTCCGCCCGTTTATAGCCCGCCTGCGCCAATAATTCATCTAAAAATTTGCCCGAAGCCCCCACAAAAGGCCGCGCCTGTTGGTCTTCCGTTGCCCCAGGCCCCTCGCCAATCAACATTATATCGGCTGGCACAGGCCCCTCGCCTGGCACCGCCCGTTTACGCCCCTCATGTAAGCCACAACGCGTGCAATCATGCACCACCCGTGCCACTTGGTGAGCGTTCATTTCCGTTATAGGTGGTAAGGTATCAGGGTCAATCAGGGCAATGGGATAATCCCGAATCCACACTTTACTGCCCGTAGCCTTACGAAACCATTCCCCTTTAGGGCTTAACATCCAGACATCATCCCACGCCGTATCATGGTAATTCATCTGCCGAATGAAGTCATTACGCTCTATTTCGCTAATTTCACCCGTCAGATAACGGGTTTTTACGGCTTCCACTTGTTGTTGAAATTCCAGAAATTGCTGAGGCATCTCATTTTTTTATGGAGTCCAAATCTTTAGATTTGATTATCAAATCTAAAGATTTGGACTCCTCATGTAATCTCTGCATTAAGTTCTGATATTCGGGTGAACTTAACATGGGTGTGGCGAGAATTAACGCGGCCTCGCCATCATCATAATAGCGCGACCTTCGCCCCACCTCCACCAAGCCAAATTTTTGATACAAGGCAAGAGCCGCTTGATTGGACGGGCGCACCTCTAAAGTCACGCCCTCGGCCTGTTGCGACATGGCTTGTTGAATGAGATAGCCCAACAGCCGCGCCGCTAAACCCCGTTTTTGCCACGCAGGATGAATGGCAATGGTCATAATATTGGCTTCATCCATCAATAGCCAATAACCACCAACCCCGATAATATGAAGTTCCGCGTCGTCCAACATTACAAAATAGTGCGCGCAACTCACTTGTTCCAATTCATGCTGATAATTACGCTGCGGCCAATGTTCTTGATAAGCAGCCTGTTCCATAACCATTACGGCGGGTATATCGGCTAACGTGAGAGGGCGAATAACAATATCTTTCAAGCAGCCACCCCTGACCAGTCCGCGCCGTCATAATAACGCGTGCCACGATGACCTTGTTTGGGCAGGGGCGTAACTAATCGTTCGCCTGGCGCGGCCACCATGATTAAGGTGCGCGGCTTGCCTGATTCGGGGTTGCGCGCGCCGCTAATGAGTTGGGTGATTTTCAGGCGGCCATGCAGGTGGTCATTAAAAATTGTGTACACATAATCGCCCACTTTGAGTTTAGAGGGTTGCCCCGCCATGTGAAATTCATATTCACTGAGCGACCCGTCATACAGCGCATTTATTGCGGCCATGCCTTCTGGGGCGGGAATTGTTTTGGTAATGCCAAAGTTCATGGTGATTTCCTTTCAGTTTATTTATACTAATGGGAGTCGCAACGCTTTAGCTTTACCACGCTAAAGAAGCGCAAAGCTATACTGCGTTTTATTTGAGAGCTACACTTTTGCTATGACTGACAGGAGTCCGCAATCCTTTGCGGACAGCCCGCAAATAATTGCGGACTCCTGCGCCGAAAATGTAGTTTTCATTTGAAACGCAGTATAAGGCCATTCCAAAATTTAAATCGTCCCAAATCTTGAGGAGTGATACACGCCCTCGTGTATCACGAGTTAGCACGAGGGCGTGCTAACTCCTCTCCTCTCCTCTTTGGGAGGTTTATTTTCTTGGAACAGCCTAAAACGTTGCACTCCGACATTTTTACTCCTGGCTAGGTTTTGCCACTTGCACATGGTCTAAATCATGGACAACTGTCGTATTCGGAAAGATGGCTTGCGCTTCGGCCAAAATATCTTGCTCACGGTAACGGCGAGAAAGGTGCGTCAAATAGAGTTGCCCCACGTTAGCGGCTCGCGCCAATTGTGCCGCTTGCCCCGCCGTAAGATGGCTAAATTGGTCAGCCATGGCCGCGTCTTCTTGCAGATAGGTGGCCTCAATGATGAGCGCGTCGGCCTCCCGCGCTGGCTCAATCAAATTATCAATCCGCCCCGTATCCCCCACATAAACCAATTTTGTCCCCGCAATTTCTGGCCCTAACACCTCATCTGGCTCAATCAGCCGCCCGTCAGTTAAGGTAACGGCTTGCCCCGAAACTAACATGCGCCGTTGTGGGCCAATGGGAATTTGTAACGCCTCGGCCTTTTCATTCAGAAATCGACGGCGCGATTTTTCTTGAAAGATAAAGCCAAAGGAGTCGGTGCCGCGATGGGTGACGGGAAAGGTGGTTAAATAAAACGAGGAGTCCTCAAAAAGCAGCCCTGATTGTAAGGTAATTAAATCCAGATTGAATGGGGTTTGATTGCCAGGAAAGACCACTTGAAATAACAATTTCCTGACGCGGTCAATGGTGCGCGCCCCGCCATAAATCCTAATATGGTCAATCGCTTCCCAACGGCTTAAGGTTGAGGCCAAGCCACCTAGCCCTAAAATATGGTCAAGGTGGTCATGAGTCAGCAAAATTTTATCTAACCGTTTGAAGCCGAGACCACTTCGTAAGATTTGACGTTGCGTGCCTTCGCCACAGTCAATCAAAAAACGATGTTCTTTATAAATGACTAGGCTGGAGGATAAGCCCCGATTAACCGAAGGGGCGGAGGCCGATGTACCGAGAAAAACGACTTCAAACATGAATTTGTCCTATAAGCGTTCAGTCGGTCAGTCGTTCAGCAAGTCAGCGTTCAGCAAAATCTATACCAAAATACTTATAGCCCTAAAAAGCTGATACGCTGAACGCTGACCGACTGAACGCTTACAATTAACTTGGCCTAAAATGAATTAATTGGTTAGCCTCATCAACTTGCGCGATAGGGCCGAGGAATTGGCTGATGACAGCAATATTAGTAATTGTGTGCAATGATAGCGACTCGCTGGAGACGGTGATGGCCTGGCGAGTTAAGGCCAGGGGCAATATCAGTTGGTCAGTGAGATGAGGCTCTAACACGCCTGCGCTACGGTGGAAGCGGAGTAGCTCATGAACGGCAGCCTCCGCCACCTGTTCGGAGGATTTGCCAATGCGTCCCAACGCGCTAAAACCCGCATAACTCGACTCATATTCCGCCACCAAAAAAATGCCCGCGCCAGGCGAAACCGATTTCACGCGCTGAGGTTCAATGACCAGGGGAACGGCTAACGGTTCAAGCAACCGTTTGGCCTGGTCAACCAGACGTTGAGCAATGTGCGCCGCGATATTGGCCGCCACGCCGAGGCCATGAATTTGCTTTAAGCGGCCTCGCTGCGTCCACCTGGAAACATTATTTAATTTTAACTCGGCTGACCCTGGGATATTTAACTCAATTTTGCCTTGCCCCGCAGGATACCAACCCCAGGCCAATAATTCCGCTTGGACGGTTACGCCTAAAT
>JAIFLK010000037.1 GCA_020049115.1 Chloroflexota bacterium
CATCTGATGACTACCCAAACAGGAGGTAACTATGACGTTAGAACAACTTTATGACCAACACATTAAGGTTTTATCCAAAAGTGAACAATTAAAGTTAATTGCGCTTATCAGCCAGCAATTAGCCAAAAAACGTAAATCAGCGAAACGGAAACAACGCAGCCTCATGGAACTTGAGGGTTTAGGTGCAGAAATTTGGCAAGGGATTGATGCCCAAGAATATGTCAATCAAATGCGTGATGAGTGGGATAATCCGTAATGATTAAACTTGACCTTGCCTTAACTTCAATTACTCGCTTAGGGCTTGATACATCTCCATTTATTTACTTTGTGGAACGTCATGCCACCTATTTAAACTTGGTTAAAGAGATTATCCACCGAATAGATAACCATTCCTTACAAGGATATAGCTCAGTTGTAACCTTGACCGAAGTTTTAACTCAGCCCAAACGACTACAACAGGTTACAATAGAAAAAAGTTACCGTGACTTATTGTTAAATAGTCGTAACTTCCATCTTATCCCCATTGACCACGTTATCGCGGAACAAGCTGCTGATTTACGCGCTCGTTACAATTTACGTACGCCTGATGCCATGCAAATTGCAGCAGCTTTAGCCATGCGCTGCCAAGCCTTTTTGACTAACGATAAACGGCTAAAAAGTGTCACTGAGTTACAGATTTTAGTTTTAGATGAGCTAGAATTATAAAAAAGGAGGGATTATGGCCTACCGTGATTTTAACCTTAAACAACTCCAAACTAAATTTCAGCTAAATACAGTATTGATAACCCTGAACAAATTTTAGGGATTTTAACCGCTATGACGAAACAAGAAGCCTAAATGCTTTTAGTCATCAGATGACTTGCAGTCATCTGATGACTAAAAATTAAAACGATATGAACCCAATTACCGTTGCCATTCGGGGCAAAGGTCTACGTAAAGCCGTCGCACGAGGCACCATTCGGGGCAAAGGTCTACGTAAAGCCGTCGCACGAGGCATCATGTTATTTCAACGTTATGGCCTCACCAACCGCAAAATGGACGCAGCCCTCCAGTTATTTGCGAAAATTATGCAGCCATTCGGCGGCGCGGCCACCTTTCCCATTGTGTCAAAAGCCCTGCAACGTAACCCCGCCGTTATCCAAAAATATCAAGCGCAGGGCATTGAGTTTGCCATGCATGGGCTGCACCATTTTGACCATGCCCTCCTCAGTTATGAAGAACAACAACCCCAACTCACGGCAGGCCAACAGATATTTCAACAATGTAACATTACATTAAATGGCTTCCGCGGCCCCTATCTGCATTATAATGAAGCAACCCTGCGCGTGCTGAACGAAATTGGCCTGCATTATGATAGCAGCCCCAGTTTATTTTGGGATGTAGTGCCAACAGACACCGCCGATTATCAGCATGTGCGCCAGTTTTATGGGGCGCGCTCGGCCAGTGTTTACCCTTCATTACCGTATATTAAGGGAAATTTAGTTCGTTTGCCTTACAGTTTACCTGATGATGAAGCCTTAATAGAACGGCTGACCTTAAGCCCCGCCCAAATGAACGGCATGTGGGTCAATATATTACTAAAAAGTTATCAACTCGGTGAGTTATTTGTCATTGGCCTCCACCCTGAACGGATTGCGTTATGTCAAGCACCGTTGGAAGCGGCCTTAAATGAAGCCCGCCAACTTGACCCGCCCGTTTGGGTGGCGCGCCTGCATGAAATTGCGGCTTGGTGGCAAGCCCGCCATAAAACAGCCGTACAAATTACGCCTCTATCTAACGAATCATGGCAAATTAGCCTCAACGGGCCAGAGGGTTTAACCGTTTTGGGGCGCGGCGTAACGGTTGATGTGCCAACTCGCCCCTGGTTTGGGCAATATCAGGAAATTCAGGCCACGCAATTTACCGTTATATCAACCACGCGCCCCTTCATCGGGGTTGCGCCCACCACTGCCCCCGCCCTGGTTGATTTTCTCCGTCAACAAGGATACTTGATTGAAACAAGTTCGCAAGCTAACGATTATCCCTATTATTTTAACCAAACTACCTTTACCGCCGAGCAACAACGCCCCTTACTCGCTTTGTTAGAGGAGGCCAGCAATGCCCCGTTAATTCGCCTTAGCCGTTGGCCGAATCGGGTGCGCAGTGCCGTCTCCGTCACGGGAGACATTGATGCGCTGACGGTGTGGGATTATATTATTCGAGCAATTAGCTAGGCAGCTAGTCAGCAATCAGCTAGTCAGCTAGTCAGCTTTTTAGCTGAACGCTGACTAGCTGACAGGCTGACTAGCTGACAGACTGACAGACTACTTCATGGGACTTAACATCGTTCGTACCTTACCGCGAGAGCAATGGCACAATTATGTGCAACAACATCCGCAGGGCAATATTTTCCATAGCCCTGAAATGTTTGACCTATTCAGCCAACTCAAAAACCATGTGCCGCAATTGTGGGCGGCGGTGCATAGTGATGGCTCGATTCAAGCCTTGATGACCCCGATTCAAATCACGTTGAAAGATGGGGGCATTAGTTTATTACGCCAACTAACGACCCGCGCCGTCGCGTATGGCAGTGTATTACATGAAGCCACGCCGTTGGGCCAAGAAGCCCTCGCCATGTTACTGCAAAGTTACAATCAGAGTGTGGGCAAAGAGGTTATTTTTACTGAGTTACGCAATCTAGCCGATTTAACCGCCGCCCAACCCATTTTAGAGCAGCATGGCTTTGCCTTTGAAGGCCATCTCAATTATCTCATCAATCTTGATTTACCGTTAGAGCAGGTCATGGAGGCGATGGGCAAGCGATTACGCAAGCAGATACGGAGTGGCCTTAACAAAAAGCAAGTTATCGTGCAACCCGTTAATACGGTGGCGGAAGTGCGAGAGGTTTATGACCTTATTCTTAAATCTTACACTGCGGCCCAAGTGCATCTGTCGGAGTGGGAATTTTTTGAGGGCGCATTTAACGCGCTCTCGCCGCAAGGGATGATAACCTTTTGGCTGGCGCGCTTTGAGGGGCAAAGTGTGGCCGCGTCCATTGAGCTACCTTACAAAAAAACACTCTATGGCTGGTATAGTGGCGTTGACCGTGAGTTTAGTAAATATTACCCTGGCGAACTGCTCATGTGGCATGTGTTGGAGTGGGGCGTGCAACATGGCTACACGATATATGACTTTGGCGGCGCGGGCAAACCAGATGAGGAGTATGGGGTGCGCGAGTTTAAGGCCAAATTTGGCGGCGAGTTGGTGAATTATGGGCGCAATAGTTGCGTCCACCGCCCTAAAACCTTGCAAATCAGCAAGCTAGGTTACGAAATTTATCGGAGATTTAGATGATAAAACTCTATGAATTTTCACCACCTTAACCTCTGACGATACATTCACTGTACCTTAAATCGGCCCTAGTGTCCTGTCAAGTGTGATTTGTTGAGTCATCAGGTGACTAGAAGTCACCTGATGACTCAACAAATCACACTTGACAGGACACTAGCCATAAATTATTCATGATGACTCTGCCCGAACGCATTTTAAGCCAACTCCAGGCCGCAGACTCAACCCGCCCTTTGTGGTTGGTGGTGGGCTGTTTACCCATTGATATGACTCAAGCGTTCCTGGATTTAGCCCAGCGCATGGCCTATCCTTATATTAATGTGGGGTTGGTTTTAAGTCCGCCATTATTGGCGGTGGCAGAACCACACCGCCCAATCCATGTGCGCCGATTATTGGCGGAGTTGATGGATGAACATGCGGCTAAGGTGATGTTGCTTGACCATATTGAACTGTTGTTTAATCCCGTCCTCAAACAAGACCCTTTACGGTTGTTACAACGGGTGAACCGTAACTGTACTTTGGTTGTGGCTTGGCCAGGCCAGGTTGAACCGAACCACCTGATTTATGCTGAACCAAACCATCCTGAATATCGGCGGTATCCGATGGGTGGCCTTAATTTGATTGAATAATCCACGAAGGACGCGAAGGAACACGAAGTATTTTATATTTTTCTTCGTGACTTTCGCGCCCTTGGTGGACAACGAACCTAGAGCATGAAATATCAAGACCTCATCCAATTTGAACCGATTGAAAGTGTGATTCAACTGCGCCATGCAGATAAAATTGATTTGGCGCGTCATTTAGTGTCAACCTATGTAATTTCGCCGCAGATGGCCGAGCGTTTAATTCAGGTGATGATTACGCAGCTCCAGTTTGAGCAACCCGCCGATAATAAAGGGCTGTTCATTGTGGGTAATTACGGTACGGGAAAATCTCACCTGATGGCGGTGATTTCGGCCATTGCGGAAAATGAGAGTTTGTTAGAACAGGTCACACAGCCTAAAGTGGCGGAGGCGGCGCGCCAAATTGCGGGCAAATTTAAGGTGATTCGGGGTGAGATTGGCGGTACAATGATGTCATTACGAAATATCATCATTTCGATGTTGGAGATGAATTTAGCGACTTGGGGCATTGCCTATCGCTTTCCCGCCGCCGACCAACTCTATCACCATAAAGCGGCTTTTGAGGAGATGATGACCCAATTTCAGGCGCAATATCCTGACCAGGGGCTGTTGTTGGTGTTAGATGAATTGCTGGATTATTTAGCCAGCCGTAAGGAATTGGAGGTACGCCAGGATTTGAGCTTTTTGCGGGAGGTGGGCGAAGTGTGCCAAGATACGCCCTTTCGCTTTATGGCGGGGGTGCAGGAGAGTTTGTTTGATAACCAACGTTTTACCTTCGTAGCGGAGAGTTTGCGGCGGGTGAAAGACCGTTTTACGCAACTGTTGATTGTGCGGCAAGATGTGAAATTTGTGGTGGCGGAACGATTGTTAAAAAAGAAGGCTGACCAATTGACCCTGATTCGCGCCCATTTAAGCCCCTTTAGCAAATTCTATGGCGGTATGAATGAGCAGTTAGATACCTTTATAACCCTCTTTCCGATACATCCCTATTACATTGATATTTTTGACCAGTTAGCCATTGTTGAACGGCGCGAGGTGATTAAATCGCTGTCCCAAGCCATGCAGCAGATTCTGGCGCAAGATGTGCCAACCGATGAACCAGGGGTGATTGCTTACGACCGTTATTGGCAAATATTGTGTCATAATCCCGCTTTCCGTGCCGAACCAGATATTAAAACGGTGATAGAGTGTAGCAAAGTGTTAGAGCATCGGGTGGAACAGTCGCTTAATCCCAAAAACTATCGCCCTTTAGCCAAACGAATTATTCATGCACTGTCGGTGCATCGCCTTTCTAGCCGTGATATTCGGGCTAAACTTGGCCCGACGGCGGAGGAGTTGCGGGATACGCTCTGTTTGTTTTACCCTGGGATTGAAGAGATGGGCGGTGAGCCAGCGCAAGATTTATTAACTCAAGTGCAGTCGGTGTTGAAAAAAATTATTCAGACGGTGAATGGGCAGTTTATCAGCCAAGCGGCTGATAGTGGGCAATATTATCTAGATGTGGATAAAGATGTGGATTATGAGGCGCGGGTGGCGGAACGGGCCGCCATGTTGAGCCAAGATAAGTTTGATAGTGCCTATTTTAAGGCTCTGACCCAGATTTTAGAACGCTCGGATAGTTATTACACGGGGACACATTTGGCGTGGGAATATGAATTGGTGTGGCCTTCGCATCAAGCGGGACGGCGTGGCTATCTGTTTTTTGGCACGCCGAATGAACGCTCTACGGCGCAACCGCCGCGTGAGTTTTATATCTATTTTGTGCAGCCGTTGGAGCCGCCTGTTTATAAAGATGAGAAACGGGAAGATGAGGTGTTATTTTATCTTAAGGGCATGGATGATAGTTTGTTGCAACAATTACAACTCTATGCGGCGGCGGATGATTTGGCCTCAACTGCTTCAGGGCAAGCTAAAAATAGTTATGCGGCGGCGGCTAATAGCGCATTACGATTGATTAACGAGTGGCTGCAAAAGAATTTAATCACGGCCTTTCAGGTGTCCCATGCGGGTCAGAAAAAAACCGTGCCTGAATGGTTCAAATTGGCGGCGGGACGGCGGGGGACGGGGCAACATGAGAATGTGCGCGATATTGTGAATTTGGTTTGCGGGGTGGCCTTTGAGACCCATTTTATTAATATTGCGCCAGAATACCCCATCTTTAACCGCTTGATGACCCAAGCAAACCGTAATCAAGCGACTCAAGATGCTTTGCGCTCGTTGCAAGGCAACCGCACTCAACAGGGGACGACGGTGTTAGATGCGCTAGAGTTGTTAGATGGTGAGCAGATTGCGCCAGAGCGTTCGCGCTATGCTCAGTGGATATTACAACAATTGCGCCAAAAAACGGCGGGGCAGGTGGTCAATCGCAGTGAGGTGTTGACGGTTGACCAGATGGAGGAGTATTTGGAGCCGCGCCGTTTTCGCTTAGAGCCAGAATTTACGGTGATTGTGTTGGCGGCTTTGGTGCAATATGGGGCGTTGGTGTTAGCCATTGCGGGTAAAAAGTTTGATGCGACCAGCATGAGCCAATTAATCACCACGCCGCTGCCCCAATTGCGGGAGTTCAAACATCTTGAGCCGCCCAAAGATTGGAACAGTCCCGCATTACGGGCCTTGTTTGGCCTGTTGAATATGTCGCCCCATCAAGCCGATGCGGTGACGCATAACAATGAGGAGGCGGTGCGTGATTTACAAGAAAAGTGTCAGCAGCAGATTAAGGCGTTGGTTTTGGCGCAACAAACGGTGCAACAAGGGTTGGTGGTGTGGGGGCAACAGTTATTGACGGAGGCGGAGCAAAGCCGCTGTCTACAACAAATGGCGAACAGTAAACGCTTTTTAGAGTCGTTGCAAGCCTATAACAGCAGTGCCAAATTCAAAAATTTTCAAAGCACGGTAGATGAGATTAAAAGCCACCAATCAGGGCTGGATTATTTGGCGGAGGTGACGGAGTTAAAGAACCTTAAGACGGAGCTAGAGCCACTGTTAGGCTACCTCAATCAAGCGGAGATGGCTTTGCCTGATAAAGATGCTTGGTTGGTAGAATTGAAGGCGAAACGGCAAGAGTTATTACCTCAATTGAAGGGCGCGGCGCATGATTATGTATTGAAACAACAGGTCATCCAAACGCTGAATGGGCTAAAACAACGCTATCTTACCACTTACATGGCCTTACATACCCAAGCCCGTTTGGGGCGAAGTGATGACCGTCGTAAGGCTAATTTAACAAATGATGGCCGCGTGAGCCGCTTACAGAGCTTAACGACCATTCACATGTTGCCTGTCAATCAATTGACCACCTTTCAAACTCGATTAAGCCAATTAAAAACCTGTTACAATCTTGACCCCACGCAGTTAGCCCATAAGCCCACCTGCCCTGATTGTGGCTTTTTGCCCAGTCAAGAGGCGGTCAGCGAGGCAGTGAGTAGCCAGCTAGACCATCTGTCAATTGAGTTGGATAATATATTGAGCCAATGGACGGAGACGCTGCTTAATAATTTGGAAGACCCCATATTGCAGGCGGAAACCTTGCCGTTGTTGAGTGCCGAGCAACGGGCGCAAATCGAGCAATTTTTGCAACAACGCCGCTTGCCTGAGCGTTTGGATAATAGCTTTATCAAAACGGTGCAGGAGGCGTTATCGGGCTTACATAAAGTGACCCTTAGCCTGGCCGACTTGCAAGCGGCCCTCACCACGCCTAACACGGCCATGACTGTCGCGCAGTTTAAGCAACGGGTGGAGCAGTACCTTAACCACCATGTGCAGGGCAAAGATGTTAATAAAATACGTATTGTGATAGAATAGAGGTTTCCACGAAGGACGCGAAGGAACACGAAGAAAAGCTTTAAATTGTTTTTAAACCTTCGTGTCTTTCGCGTCCTTTGTGGAAAATAATCATGCTAATATTAAAAAAAGATGTTAATAAAATACGTATTGTGATAGAATAGAGGAATCCACGAAGGACACGAAGGAACACGAATAAAAGCTTTAAATTGTTTTTAAACCTTCGTGTCTTTCGCGTCCTTCGTGGAAAATAATCATGCTAATATTAAAAGATGAAGTGTATGCGGTAGTCGGTGCAGCGATTGAAGTGCATCGCGAGTTGGGGCCAGGCTTTTTTGAGGCCGTCTATCAGGAAGCCCTAGAAATAGAGCTAATTGACCAGAAAGTCCCTTTTCAAGCCCAAGTCAATTTAGACATTTACTATAAAGGGCGTAAACTGAAAAAGTTCTACGTGGCTGATTTTATTGCCTACAACCAAATCATTGTGGAGATTAAAGCCCTCAACCAACTGACCAGCCTAGAAGAGGCCCAATTGCTAAATTACCTGAAAGCAACGGGCATGAAAGTCGGCGTGCTGATTAACTTTGGCAGCCACGGCAAACTAGAATGGAAACGCTTTGTTAAGTGAATCCACGAAGTACACGAAGGACACGAAGGGGTTAAAAACCTTTAAAAGCTTTTCGTCGTGACCTTCGCGGACTCCTTATCCCGTTTATTAAGTAAATCCACGAATGGCGCGAAGGACACAAAGGTTTTTAAAAACCTTTAAAAGCTTTTGCTTTTCTTCGTGACCTTCGTGTCCTTCGTGGATTCCTCCCTGTAAATAACCATGCAAACTACCTTTTTCACCGAAACAACCGACCCTACCGACAGCCCCACCGCCCCCATCGAATGTCTTGGCCTCACCTTTGCCACTGACGAAGCCCGCCGCGCCCACTTTAGCGAACTGCTGCGCCAAAAACTGCAAGACCCCGCCTTTCGCCAGATTGAAGGCTTCCCCCTCGGCGCAGATGAGGACATCCTCGCCCTCTCTGACC
>JAIFLK010000146.1 GCA_020049115.1 Chloroflexota bacterium
AATCAAAATGAATCCTTGCAACGCCTTAACCAAATGAAAGATGAGTTTCTCGCCAACACCTCCCATGAACTCCGCACTCCGCTAACGGGTATTATTGGCATTGCCGAGTCGTTATTGGACGGCGTGGCGGGGCCGTTGATGGGTTCGCAAACCAAAAACCTGTCGCTCATTGTGTCAAGTGGTCGCCGTTTAGCCATGTTGATTGATGATATTTTGGATTTCTCTAAATTAAAACACCATGCCCTCAGCTTACAAATTAAACCGATTCATCTCTATCCCATTGTTGAAGTGGTTTTGGCATTGTCACAACCGTTAATCGCCACCAAACGGTTGCGCTTGGTGAATGATATTAGCCCTAATATTCCGTTAGTTTATGGCGATGAAAACCGCGTGCAGCAGATTTTGCATAACCTGATTGGTAATGCCATTAAATTTACGGAGCATGGCACGATTCGCGTTTCGGCTCAGGCTCAGGATAGTCATTTGGCGATTGACGTGGCGGATACGGGAATTGGTGTTCCCGAAGATAAACGGGAGCGCATTTTTCAGCCCTTTGAGCAGGCCGATGGTTCGATTGCCCGCATTTATGGCGGGACGGGCATTGGCTTGGCTTTAACCCGTAAGTTAGTGGAATTACAAAATGGACGCATTTGGGCGCAAGCCAATGCGCGGCATGGGGCATGTTTTAGCTTCACCTTACCGTTATCTGAGGAGCAAACCATGCCCCTGCATGTATCAAAAAGTCACAAAACATCACCTGCGCTTTTAATCTCGTCTGAGCCGCCCCCCCCTGACATTTTGCCCCCTGCTCAGGGTGAATTTAATATTTTAGTGGTAGATGATGAGGCGATTAATCGGCAGGTGTTAATTAATCAATTGTCATTACAACAGTATCGCGTGACGGCGGTGGATAATGGAATTGACGCGCTTAAACTGATTAAAAAGCAAGCTAAAAATGGCACCAGGTTTGATTTGGTGGTGTTAGATGTGATGATGCCCCGCATGTCTGGTTATGAAGTATGTCATCAACTTCGTCGCGATTATCCGCCGACGGTGCTACCCGTTATTATGTTAACGGCGAAAAATCAAATGGATGATTTGGTGGCGGGTTTTAATGCGGGCGCGAATGATTATTTAATGAAACCTTTTTCCAGTGCCGAGCTATTGGTGCGGATAAAAACGCATCTGCAATTGAATAGCTTACGGGAACTGAACGCCAGTAAAGACCGCTTTTTCTCCATTGTGGCGCATGATTTGCGCGGGCCATTTTCGCCCTTGTTAGGGTTATCTACCATAATGTTGGAAACCGCCCATGAGTTGGGGCGGAGCGACATGATTGAAATGAGCGAGGGGATTCAGCGCACCGCCAAAAACGTCTACGCTTTGTTAGAGAATTTATTGGAATGGTCAATGTTACAACGCGGGCGCATGGCACATGAACCTATTCACTTTAAGTTACAAGAAATGGCGGCGCGCAATGTCGAGTTATTAGCCACCAATGCCGCCGCCAAAGGTATTACCTTAGTCCATGAAGTCTCGGTGGACATGGTCGTTTTGGCTGATGTGAATATGATAGATACCGTTATTCGCAATTTGATAACGAATGCCTTAAAATTTACGCCAACGGCAGGGCAAGTAACCGTTAAAGCCAAAATTCTGCCAACGGATTTAGTGGAGATTTCCATTAACGATACTGGCATAGGAATTAGTTCCGCTAATTTACAAAAACTTTTTAAGATTGATGTCCACCATAGCACCAAAGGCACGGCCAAAGAAGCGGGAACAGGCTTGGGCTTAATCATTTGTCAGGAAATGGTGGTGCGTAATAATGGTAAGATTTGGATAGAAAGTGAATTGGAACAAGGCACAACCGTTAAATTTACACTACCCAGGGGTAATGTGGCTTTGGTGGCGGACTCGGTCATGGAAACCTTAATCGTTCACTCGCAATTCGCCACCGAGGCCGAATTAGCCACGACATCACCCTTGGCAACCTCAGATGGGGCTAATTTTACTTTGCCACCCGTCACGGAGTTACAAGATTTATTGCATTTAGCGCAGGTGGGGGACATGCAAGCCTTAGAAAAACATGCCATTCAAATAGGGCAATTAGATGCTAAATTAATTCCCTTTGCTCACCATTTGTTAGAGTTAGTGCGCGATTTTGAAGAGGAAGAAATCTTAAATCTGCTTAAGCCTAGATGCAATAATGGGCGTTAGAATAGACCCTCACCCCAGCCCTCTCCCAGAGGGAGAGGGAGTCCTTTTTATCCCCTCGCCCTTTGGGAGAGGGGCAGGGGTGAGGGCGCGTCTACTTCTCAAACACCAACACCCGTTGCGAGGTATATTGCGGATAATAAGTAAATAAAATGTCATATATCGCCCGTTTGCCAGGCAACAACATGGGGGGATTAGCCCCCACAAAGCCCACATTAATGACCTCGCCCTTGCGTCCATAAATGACCGCCGCCACCTGAATTTGCTTGGAGGTCACGCGGCCCACATTTTCCACCACCCCCTTCACATGCAAAAAACCCGTATTATCCTCGTAACGGCGCACCTCTATGACGGAAAGTTGACTGGCGGCAATGGCCTCAACGGGGCGGGCGACGGCTCGTAATTTATAGGAACTTAAGCCTTGCGGCTGACTGAGGGTTAAGCTAAAGGGGGCGCGCTCATGCGGCGGGATAACTAACAGTAAGGTTTGCCCACGTGTCGTGCCGATGACCGCGCCTATTTCGTCATAAAAAGTCACCTCGATTTCCGTCTGCCCTAGCGTTATCTCGGTGTCATTTTGCACCTCGCCCACTAAATGTAAGGTATTGAAATTATCGCGGTAATGATGGTCACTGACTAAAGTCAACGCGACCGTATCGGCAGATAAGATAGACGGGGCCGTAACTATGCCCGTAATAACTTGACGAGGTTGCAATTGACTTAAGGTGGCCTGACTGGTTTGTTGTAAGATGACCTCTTGCTCACCTTGTAACTCAGTTAAACGATAATGATAAATTAAGCCAGGTTGTAAATATTCATCTAAATAGGCGGGCGTTGCCGTTGTGCCTTTCATAATATAAAGCCCATACCCACTGCCCATGTCGCTGTAGACGCGATAATGGGCATTTTTTTCCCCTCGCGGCCAACTCAAGGCCAGGCTATTGTTGGTCAACGGGACAACTTCCATAAAACCTTTGGTGCTGATGGCGGGCTGGATATTAGGTGAGAGGGAAGAGGTGAGAGGTGAGAGGTGAGAAATAGCTTGAGGGGTCTGAGTCATGGTTGCGGTTGGCGTATGAGTTGGAGTCGCGGTGGACGTGTTTGTTGGCTGAGGCGTATGAGTCGGAGTCGCGGTTGGCGTGTGAGTCGAAGTCGCGGTTGACGTGTGAGTTGGTTTAGGCGTGTGAGTCGGAGTTGCGGTGGGCGTGTTTGTCGGCTGAGGCGTGTGAGTCGGAGTTGCGGTTGACGTGTTTGTCGGCTGAGGCGTGTGAGTCGAAGTCGCGGTTGACGTGTGAGTTGGTTTAGGCGTGTGAGTCGAAGTCGCGGTTGACGTGTGAGTTGGTTTAGGCGTGTGAGTCGGAGTTGCGGTTGACGTGTTTGTCGGCTGAGGCGTGTGAGTCGAAGTCGCGGTTGGGGTGTCCGTTGGCGACGGGGTGGCAAGCATGGGTAATTCAGGCATGATGGAAGGAGTGGGAGTTACGGTAATATTAACCTGAATTTCAGTTGGCGTGGCTGAGGGCGCAGCAGTGGGTAAAGCCAAACGGGTGATAGCTACCGTAATGGGCGTGGGTTGCACTAAAAAAGTTAAATAATCATTACGATAAAAATAGACCCCTAACGCCAAATAAACCACGCCATTTAATAGGAGGAGATAAATAAGTAATAATGTGTTTTGCCAACGCGTCCAATGGGGCATGGGAGTTTTGGGAATACTACAACGGATTTAGGAGGCAACGGATTTTATCCACCTGTAAATAATTGGGGGATTTAGAATAGGAGTCCGCAATTCTTTGCGGCTGTCCGTAAATAATTACGGACTCCTTCAAGTTATCACCTAAATCCGTTGTAGTCTTAACCGTATAATTGACATAATATTCTAATACCAACCAATGATTCTGACAACTACTGCCCTAACGCCATTATAAAGTTGCAAAATAGGAAATTTAGATGATAATACGTAGAATATCCTAATGAACATGATGAAACGTTTAGTCATTTGGGGCGCAGGAACATTAGGCAGGGCAGTTGCTCAACTGTGGCAAACTGGCCCCATATTAGGTTTTACCCAAACCACTCAGCATCATCAAACCCTCCAACAACTCGGCATTGAACCCCATCTCGGCTCACCTCTTCCTTTTCTTCAACCCTCAGATGTCTTACTTTTAGCTTTACCTGGTTATGCTAATCAACATACGGCCATTACCACCTTACAAGCCGCCGCCATAACGCCCCCACAACGAGTGGCAATGATAAGTTCAACAGGTTATTATGGGGTCAACCATGTGCTTATTAATGAAGCCACCCCACCAGGAAATGACCCTAGAACCGCAGCCATCGCCGCAGTAGAGCATGAATTTCAAACCTGGGCAGGGGCAAAGGGGGTTATTTTACGGTCAGGTGGCCTTTATGGGTTAGGCCGAGGCCCCATTCATGCCCTAGCACGGCGCGGTTATCCTAAAGCTGGCCCCGCTGATAAGCCCTTAGCTTTGATTCATTATGTTGATTTAGCCACGGCGGTGGTCGCGGCTTTACAACACCCCCACCCCGCCCCTGTTTATTTAACGGTGACTCCCCCATGCCCCACGCGCCAAGAATTTTATACTGTGGCTTGTCACCAACTTAATCTACCAACACCTACTTTTACAGCCATTATCACCAGTCCATCCGTAGTTTATGACGTAACCTTACTGCGTCAAGATTTACACCCTCATCCTATTTACCCTCACTGGCACACAGCTTTAACCATTTAATTGGTTCAGTTAAATAAGGAGGAGAGATGACTTCTCTCATAACGCTCATCCATCGTTACCTAAAGCACGAAGGGTTTATTTTCCCACCCTTCAAAATAACCTCAGCTCACAGCATACGGCAATTATCCTCGCTCATTATGCTCATTACGTTGCTTAACTCATTGTTATCCCCCCTCGCGCAAGCGAGCGAGATGGCAAATGGGCGAATGAGCGGAGAGACGCGCCACCTCGCAACCTCGCCCATTCGCAACCTCGCCCATTCGCTGCTTAATAATATCCCACCTTATTATCCGCCCAAGCTGCCCCAAGCTAAGTCTATTCAACCCGCGCCATTGGTTCAGCCTGATGAACTAACGACTTATACCGACGCTCAGGGTTATTATATTTTTCGCAACATGGACAAAGGGACGCACAAAATTACCTTAGATTTGCCCACGCTGCCCGCAACCATGCCTTTGCTGGCAAATGAAAAATCGCCCATTTTATGGCTCAACCCAGGCCAAACGCTCACCGCGCCCGCCCTCTCCAACCAAGTCAGCTTTACCGCCTTTTATGATGCCGCCACCGCCACCATCAGCGGCCATGTCTTTGTGGATAGCAATGGCAATGGTCAATTTGACACGGGTGAGCCTGGCGTACCTAACGTTAAGGTGATTGACCCGACAGTGCATCAATATTTTGTGCCGTTTAATGATAACAATTTGATTACCATGTTTCAGGGTAAAGTGGGTGGTACTTGTTATTTCGCTGTCGATACCGTCAATACAACCTTAGAATCATTTATTTATCTAACCGCTGCCTCTGATGACACAATTTATTATTATGACCATTGGGAAGATGGTTATGATACCGACTCACTTAACCCGACAGCCACCTCTAGTACAGAAATTGGCGTGTTAGGGGCAGGAACAACTAAATTATTTCAAAGCGAAATTATTCCTGGCAATATTGGTAGCTTAGTTGCAGGCAAATATTATTACGACGGGCGCGACCGTATTACCATTGTGGGAACAGGTGCAACCGTCATTCGCCAAGCCTATCCCAAGGATGGTACAGATGCTTCAGGGAGTTTTGATGGAGTTATTGCGGCCGCTGCTTGGGAAGTCCCCGAAGTGGCGAATTGGGGAACAAGTTATGTAGCAACAGTCGGTGAAAATTTAGATTTTAATGCGGGTCTACTTGATGACCATGATTTTACGGGATTGAGTGTTACGGCCGCGAAAGATAATACGCCCATTTATTATAAAGGAGCTTTAGTAAGTACCATTAATACAGGGCAAACCTATTTTGTTAATGGGGCCAATAACGGCACAGGGAATGGGGGAGTAGATAGCAATGATACCATTACCTCTACCCAACCGATTGAAGTCCACTTGTTATCAGGTGGTTGCGGGACATCAGATGGTTATGGCGTGTCGGCCAATGGCTATGAGTTAGAACCTCAAAATGCCTGGACAAATGAATATTTCGTTCCAGTGCCAGGCTTTAGTTCAACTTGTGTGCAAACTGTGGGCAATAACCCTGATACAGATATTTACTTACATAATCCCAGTGGGTCGCAAATTACCGTAAATGTTATAACAAGCAGCACTACCATTCCTATTACTATTCCCGCAAATAGCACGATTAGTCTATTACAGCGACTAGGCAGCGATATTTCTACAGGGAATCAGGGCGTAAAGCTAACGTCTAGTAATATATTTTGGGGCGTTAGTACGATAGACTCCACCACCTTACAAACTTCAACCAATGGCATTGATTATGATTGGGGTTACTCGCTGGTACCGATTGATAACCTAAGTTCACAAGTCGTTTTAGGCTACTCCCCTGGTAATGGTGCGCCCTTCCCCACCGATAACGGAAATTTGGCTTTTGTCATGCCTGTTACTAATAGTATTATTCGAGTGGATTTAGACCAAAATGGTACGACTGATAAAATGGATTTGAATGGAGATGGCGATGTCTTAGATACCAATGTCTTTGGCTGGGATGAAACCACCTCCAATAATGGCGTGTTTGTTTTAGCAGGGCAAGTATTACGCATTGGGAGCTATGCCAGCCGTAACATGCAAGGGGCTATCATTTACACCAACGATGTGGAGAAGAAAATTGCCGTGGCCTGGGGGCAAGATGCTTGTCGCGCCAGTGAGGGTTCGCCGTATTTGGACAATGGGAATACCGTTTTACCTAGTGCCTTACCCATTGTAAACAAAGAAGACACCTTAGAAATTGATGCCGATGGTTCAGGCACAGTTACCCCTGGCGATAGGTTACGTTATACTATCTCCATTTTTAACAACAGTATTTTGGGTGATTTGAATAATCCTCTTTTAACAGATACATTACCATTTACTTACACTGATTTTCGAATCGGTTCGGTTACTATTAGTAGTAATGGTACACTTAGTGATACCCAATATTCGACTGATGGTGTAAATTTCGTTAGCACTCCCGCCGCTACCAATAGCCAAAAAATCCGTTTTTTCTTAGGAGATATTGGCCCTTTAACAACAATTACAGTATCCTTTGAAGTAATTATTCGCAACGATGTTCCCATGACCATTACCGAAATCAGCAATAGCGCGGAAGTGGGGGCAGATAATGTTAAGCCTGTCAAGTCCCAAGACCCTGACGACCCCACTGACCCTGATACGGATACGCCCATTGGTCGTCCGCAACTTATCTTAACCAAATCCGCCAACCCAACGATTATCGCGCCCAACGGTCGCTTCACCTATACCATTGTGATTAGTAACAGTGGCAATGGCCCCGCCAACAGCTTGGTTTTATCAGACATTATTCCTGCGGGATTAAATTATGTTTCCAACACCATGCAGATAACTTATCCTGTGGCTATTGTTTCTCCTACAGTGCGCGAACTTTGACCAAAACCACCACCATTTCTAAAGGTTTTATTGCCGATGATTTTGATAACAATTTTAATGCCTCAGACACCTCAGCCTTTACTGGAACTGACGGTACAATTAATTGGAATGGCGATTGGACGGAAATAAATGATGATGGCAACGCTGCTACAGGGAATATCTATGTGTCAACAAGTAATCAATTTTCAAACCCAGCCGCTTTATGGCTACAAGGGAGTGGTTCTGTTCGTGGGTTGCAAAGAACGGCTGATATTAGCACCCTCACTAAAGCCCCAAAATTGGAATATTATGTACGTGGCAAACCCTCTAATACAGATACCGATGATTTTTACGAAGTTTTGGTGAATGGAAGTGTGGTTTTTAGTGAAATTTATACCAAAGCAGGTTATATTGTGCGTCTAATCCCCTTAACCCCAACCCTTGTTCCTATAACCATTCAATTTAGAACTAGTGCAGGCATGGATACGGGAACTATTGACCGTTATTTCTTTGATGAGGTCATCATCTACGAATCTAACCCCACTGTTCTCGGTACCTACTCCATCACCACCACCGAATATAGCCTGACCTACACCACCCAAGCCAACACCAATCCCGTTAGCTATGATAACACAACTGGTGTGACGGTCATTACCAATGGAGTCTCTCTGCCCGCCAATAGTGCCATTAC
>JAIFLK010000171.1:0-2011 GCA_020049115.1 Chloroflexota bacterium
GATTTGTGAGGCGGTGGTCGAGGTGTGGCAGCCGACACCGAACCGTAAGATGATATTGAATCTGCCCGCAACGGTAGAATTGGCTACGCCTAACGTTCATGCTGACCAAATTGAATGGTTTTGTCGCCATTTACGCCAACGGGAAGCCGTGATTATTAGCTTACATACCCATAACGATAGAGGCACAGGGGTGGCGGCCTCAGAGTTGGGTTTGTTGGCGGGGGCTGACCGCGTGGAGGGGACGCTGTTTGGCAATGGCGAGCGCACGGGCAATGTGGATATTGTTACATTGGCCTTAAATATGTATACGCAAGGGGTTGACCCGAAATTGGATTTTAGTAATATCAATAAAATACGAGATATGTATGAACGTTGCACCCGCATGACCGTCCCGCCCCGTCATCCTTACGGTGGCGAGTTGGTTTTTACGGCCTTTTCGGGTTCACATCAAGATGCCATTAACAAAGGGTTAGCGGCGCAAGATAAAAGCCCCGATGCGGTGTGGAATGTCCCCTATTTGGCGATTGACCCGCAGGATATTGGCCGCACCTATGAGGCGATTATCCGCATTAACGCCCAGTCGGGCAAGGGCGGCGTGGCGTATGTGATGGAGCAGGAATATGGCTATAAATTACCGAAGACCACGAGTTGGCCGATAGATTAGGTAATGAAATCTCTAATTTGCAGATTCGCCAATGCTTTGAGCAGACCTATTTACAGGCCAATGCGCCGTTCAAAATGGTTTCGTTTAAGGCGGAAACGGAGCAAAGTGAGGATATTACGAAATCGGTCACCTGCCAGACGGAGATGTTGATTGATGGCAAACCCCACTCCTTGCGCGGCGTGGGCAACGGCCCAATCAATGCCTTTATGTTGGCGATTCAAGAAGAGTTAGTGCCAGGGTTTCGCTTGCTGGATTATAGTGAACATGCCTTACAAAAAGGCTCAGGCGCGGAGGCGGTGGCCTATATTCAAATTCAAACGCCATCTAACGAAACATTCTATGGCGCGGCCATTGATACCCATATCGAATTGGCCTCCATTAAGGCGTTGGTCAGTGCCTTGAATCGGGCGTTGCAACGGCGGTAAATAAAAAGCCCTGATAACGTTTGAAACGTTATCAGGGCTAATATATTTTGTAGCTTTGCTAAATATAGTCCCCCAACCCACCCTCACCATTCTAACAAATTAGTACGTGGTAGTTACAGTGACAATACACGGTACGCATGTAACATTACTGGGCGTGCCTGGTGATTACGGGATTCGAACCCAAGATGCGGCCCCTCACATCATCCGTAGCGAATTTAACCCAATTCGCAGAGGGTGTGTACTCACCTTTGTTAAAATAGTTACCGACTATTTTTCAATCTAACAATTCCGTCTGCCAGTTTGCCGCTTGAATTTGCGTGTCTAACTCACGATGTTCTTTCGCCAAGCTATCCACCGATTTTTGAATCTCCGCCACATTGACGGTACTTAGAAATTTAACTTCAGATTTGGTAAAACGGCTTTGCGTCACGGTGGCTTCGGCGGCTAAATTGGCATAAATGCCATGTTTCAATTTGAGCGTGTCCCGCGTCGCCAAAGCGTCTGATAAGATAACATTTGGCTTAAGCTCAGTAACGGAATTAGTGCGGTTAATTCGTTGCACCAATTGAGTCAATTCGCTGGTTAACTGTTCAAATTCCTCCAGTAATTTCTGTGGCTGCTCAGAGGGTTTATCCCCTTGCTGCACCTTCGCATTACGTAACAACCGTTGTTTCAGTTGCTCAATGCGCTTTTGAATATCTGCCCGTAAAATAAGGGCTTCGGCTAATTTCATAATATTACCTCCTGTGTTTATTCAACCAAGTTAGAACGTGTCACAATTCCCAACAAAATACCAAACACCTGCGCCATATCTTCAGGCACGCGATAACGATAGAGTTTATACCGATTAAAAAATCGTTGACATTTTGTAGGGGCAATGCCTTGTGCTTGCCCCCATTGTGGGCAGGGACAAGCCCTGCCC
>JAIFLK010000171.1:2017-10222 GCA_020049115.1 Chloroflexota bacterium
AGGGGCAATGCCTTGTGCTTGCCCCCATTGTGGGCAGGGACAAGCCCTGCCCCTACGAAAATCATTAAATCGGTATAATGTCTAATGAATATCCTTGATGAGTAACTTTTTTTGGCGGTCTAAAATTCCTAGGACTTACGCAAAAACCTCGCCCCAGCCCTCTCCTATGTAGAAGAGGGAGCAAAATCTCCCCCCGATGTCGGGGGATTAAAGGGGGTAGACTCAGTATATCAAGATTTTACCCCCTCACCCCTACCCTCTCCCAAAGGGCGAGGGAGTATTTTGTCTCCCCTCTCCCAGTGGGAGAGGGGCGGGGGTGAGGGTGATTTATACTGCGTTTTATTTGAGAGTTACACTTTTGCTATGACTGGCAGGAGTCCGCAATCCTTTGCGGATAGCCCGCAAATAATTGCGGACTATTGCGGACTCCTGCGCCGAAAGTGTAGTTTTCATTTGATATGCAGTATAGTAGTTGCACCCAAATCTTGATATACTAAGACTTGGCTTTTGCGTAAGTCCTAATTGTTATGCATCGGAGGCATAACCCCATGAAAAAACATTACCTATTTATTAGTATCGCTCTCGTTTTAGCGATTGTCGGCCTAAACTATTGGACTAACGCCACCTATTACCTGACCTTACTTCGGCTGAGTTATCAAGGCCGACAATTTCGGCAAACCTACAAATATGCCACGCTGGATATACCGTTTCATCCTGAAATGTCACCACGACTCGATGTCTATTTGCCCCGACCCGATGCGCCACCGCCCAAAGCGGGTTATCCCGTGTTGATTTTTGTGCATGGGGGCAGTTGGGACTCCTTTCATAAAGAGGATTTTACGCCCGTCGCCATGCAACTCTTGCCCAAGCAGATGGTGGTGGTCATTCCCGACTACACCCTTTATCCAGAAGCGCGTTATGAACAGATGACCAATGAGGTGGCTGCGGCCATCGGTTGGACATTGGAGAATATCCAGCAATATGGGGGAGACCCTAAACGGGTGGTCGTGGCAGGCCATTCTGCGGGCGGGCATCTGGTGGCGATGGCGATACTGAACCCGCAATTTTTGCGACGGTACGGCCATGAAGCCACTGAACTCAAAGGATGGGTTGGGGTGAGTGGGGTGTACAACATTGAGGCTCAATACAAAGTTGAGCTGGCTAAGGGGAAAGATGGTCAGCCCATGGCTACGGTGATGGGCGGTCAAGCCAACTTTGCCACCGCCTCGCCCTCAACGTATGTTCAACCTCACCTGCCCCGCATGCTCCTGCTTCATGGGGGCGACGACCAGACGGTTCAGGTGGAGATGGCGATTAACTTTCAGGCCAAGTTACAGGCGGCTGAGGCAGATTCTGAATTGAAAATACATCCGCAGGTCGGTCATATTGATTTTCTGCTGCAAGCCGCGTTAGGGCAACCGAGTCCGATGGTTGATGACCTATGCGCGTTTGTTTTGGACGACCAGTAAACCCATATAAGATTATCCACCATCGGCGTGATTATACCATAGTGAGGTTTGAGTCCCTAACCCATTTGTGCTATTATCTCAAGATAATTACTTTTGCCCCGAATTAAACAACTTAAAAAAGATAAAACTTAGCCAGGAGTCCGCAATCCTTTGCGAACAATCCATAAAGGATTATGAACTCCTACGCCCATTAGTATCGGCCAGAAAGGATAACCACCGCCATGCAAGTAGAATTTCGTAAATTAGACCGCATTTTGCCAAATGTACAGAAACCCGCCCGTTATATTGGCGGTGAATTTAACAGTATCATGAAAGATTGGGATGACCCGCAAATTTTAAGCAAAGTTGCGCTGGTCTTTCCTGATGTGTATGACCTCGGCATGAGCAATTTGGGCTTGGCAATTTTATATGATTTGCTCAATAAACGCAATGATACGTTAGCTGAACGGGCCTACATTCCCTGGTTTGATATGGAGGCCAAGATGCGCGAGTTGGGTTTGCCGCTGTATGCGCTAGAAAGTCGGCATGAATTGCGCGATTTTGACCTGATTGGCCTGAGTTTACCTTACGAACAATTATATACCAATGTCCTGACCATGCTTGACCTGGCCAATATGCCCCTATTGAGCGAGGAACGGGACGCGTCATATCCGTTGGTGTGCGCGGGGGGCAGCGCGGCCCTCAACCCTGAACCGATGGGCGATTTTATTGATTTCTTCGTCATGGGCGAGGGCGAAGATGCGCTAGTGGAGATTATTTTGGCAATACGTGAGGTGAAGCAAGCTGACCGTGACGCACAATTACGCCGTTTGGCGCGTATTCCAGGGGTTTATGTGCCGCGCTTTTATGCCGTGACTTATTATGAAGAGGACGGCACAATTTCCAATATTGAACGGTTGATAGACGAAGCCGATGAGGTGATTACCAAGCGGATTACACCCCTCATGCCGCCGCCCATTACAAATTTTATCGTGCCATTTGTGGATGTTACGTTTAACCGCGCCTCTATTGAAATTCAACGGGGTTGTACGCGGGGCTGTCGTTTCTGCCAAGCAGGGATGATTTTCCGCCCCGTGCGGGAGCGTTCATTGGAAGAGTTGGTGGAAACGGTAGATGCAATTATTAAGAATACTGGGCATGAAGAGATTGGCCTGTTATCCCTGAGCAGTAGTGACTATACGCAAATTGGGCCGTTGGTGCAACGAATTTCGCAAAAATATGGTGAGGGTTATCTTAATATTTCGCTGCCGAGTTTACGCATTGAGTCATTTTCGGCTGACTTATTAGAAATGTTAGAGGGCAGTCGCAAACGGAGTTTTACCTTTGCCCCCGAAGCGGCCACTGACCGTATGCGTAATGTGATTAACAAATATATCTCTACTGAAGCATTATTACAAACTGCCGAAGATGTCTACAGTCGTGGCTGGCAACTCATAAAACTTTATTTCATGATTGGGCAGCCCACGGAAACGGATGAAGATGTGATTGCTATTGCCAAATTAGCCAAGCAAGTGTTGGCGATTGGGCGCAAACATCATGGTCACAAAGCGCGGGTGCGGGTTGGCGTGAGTACCTTTGTGCCGAAACCACACACGCCATTTCAATGGGCGGGGCTAAATGACCTGAATGATGTGCGCCGTAAGCAGAACTTACTGCGTGACGAGTTTGGGAAGAGTAAAAATATTTTATTCAATTGTAATCAACCTAATGAAAGTTTCATGGAAGCCTTCCTCTCACGCGGCGACCGTCGGTTGGGCGCAGTGATTAAGACGGCCTGGGAGAAAGGTTGTAAATTTGATGCGTGGCGCGAGGGTCATAATCCGAAAGCATGGCAGGAAGCCTTTGCGGAACATGGCCTAGACCCCGCGTGGTATGCCCATCGGGTGCGTTTGGCTGACGAAATCTTTCCGTGGGACCACATCCATGCAGGCGTGGAAAAACGGTGGTTATTGTTAGATTGGGCTTCCTCTAAGAAGGGCGAGACCAAAATGGATTGTCGCGAGCATTGCTATCATTGCGGTATCTTAACTTCATTCAAAGGGCTACGCGCCAATACGCCGCCTGCGGCCTGGCAATGTCCGCCGATTCGTAATCCCCGTTGGCAAAAAGCCGCTGAGGAAGGCCAAGTCATTGCCCTAACCGAAGTGGTCAAAGAGGCCATGTCTCGTAGTCGCGTGCCAGAACGATAAGTAAAAGTCAGTCATCAGATGACTTGAAGTCATCTGATGACTAATCAAAAATCGCCCTTCATAACACAAAACAATGTTAGTATATTATCTTCAACCACGCCGCCTGTTTATTTTTACTATCTACGTATGTTATTTGTTAGGCTTATTAGAATTGATGGCGCGAACCTTTTGGCTGGTAACGCATGGCGTGCCATTCTTTCATAGTGACCAAATTATTTATGTATTTTATCCTGAATTAATGCCCATCATGGCGGCGGACATCCGCCGTGATGACGACTATTTTGATGTGCTATTTGTGGGTGGGTCAGTTTTAACGCCCAAATATGGTTTTGTGGAGACCATTCTGCAACAAAAGTTAAGTCAAGGAACTGGCCGTAAATTCAGAATTTTTAATGTGGCGGGGGTGGGTCATACTTCGTTAGATAGCTACTATAAATATAGCTATTTGCAAGCTAAACCGTTTGATTTAGTGGTGCTATATCACGGCATTAATGATGTGCGTACCAACAACGCCCCGCCAGAGTTATTTCAAATTAATTACAGTCACTATTCGTGGTATAAAAGTATCGCTCTTTTTCAGCAACACTCTGAAATTAAATATCTGGCCTTTCCCTATACCTTACAACATGCTTGGTTACTTTTTCGGGAAGGGCAAGGGCTAGATGTTTATATTCCTAAAGATAGTCCGCCCCAGACGTGGCTCATTTATGGCAATGAGGTTAAATCAGCCTATCCCTTTGAGCAAAATATGCGCCATATTATTGAATTGGCGCAACAAAAGCATGAGCCGCTCATGACCGCCAGTTTTGCCTATTATGTGCCAGCAAATTATAGCAAAGAAAAATTCAAAGCCCATGAGCTAGATTACGGTCAGCATACGATTCCCATTGAACGTTGGGGCTTGCCTGAAAATGTAATGAAAGGATTAGAAGTACATGCGGCTGTTTTAACCCAACTTGTTGAAGCTCATCCCGAAATTTATTTTGTCGATTTGCAAAAAATAATCCCCAAAAATGGGGCTTATTTTGATGACATTTGCCATTTAACCTACAAAGGGTCAGAAATTTTTGCGGATAATATCATTGAAGTGATGCGAAAGATCGCCCATTAATACCCTACTTTCGGCCTTTTTCCGTCCACTCTATCACCCCGAAAGCTGCAATACTGAGTAATGCAAAGCCTGTGACGAGGGGCAAAACAGTACCGTTATAACTTTGTCCTATCAACGTGCCAAGAAAAAGTGAAATTAAGGTTGAAAGTGAGCCAATCACCGCCGCCCCAACCCCCGCAATATGCCCCAGTGTTTCCATTGCTAACGCGTTCAAGTTGCCAAACAACATCCCCACACAAAAAAATGACATGAGAAAATAAGTCATCAAAGCCCATAAAGGTGGCTGCCCCGCTAACATGGCGGAAATAACCCCAAAAATAAGCGAAAGGCTACTAAAGGTGAGTAAGGCATTACGAGATAAGACGCGCATCCCGTAACGCATTACCAGGCGACCATTGAGAAATGAGGCACTGCCAATCGAAAAAGCCAATGCGCCAAAGAAAAAGGGAAAGAGTTTCCCTAACCCGTACATTTCTTGAAATATTTGTTGGGCTGAGTTCAAATAGCCCATGAACGCTCCGAAAATGAGACCAATGGCAATGGTATAACCAAAGGCGAGACGGTTACTAAAAATTTCGCGGATGGCAGCCATCAACTGCGCCCATGAAAAAGGTCGTCGTCGGTCAGGCGTTAAGGTTTCGGGTTGGCGCAAGGCAAACCAAATGAAAGCAATGGTAGCTAACAATAAATAAAGGCCAAAAATCGCTCGCCAATGGGCTACCAAAAGAATCGTTTGCCCCACTAACGGGGCCACGATTGGCACAAGAATAAAGACTGTCGTAATAAATGACATCACCCGTGCCATCGCCCGCCCTTGATATTGGTCACGAATAATCGCAACGGTGATGATACGGGGGCCAGCCCCGCCCATGCCCTGAATAACCCGCCCGATTAACATCACGGGAAAAGTAGTGGATACCAGAGCCATGAAAGCTCCTGTTATATACAACCCCAGCCCAATATAAATGGCGGGTTTACGCCCAACGCTATCTGATAACGGGCCATAAATCATTTGGCCGAAAGCCATGCCCAGAAATAATAACGCAATAATGAGTTGATTATCATTTTCGCGTTGTACGCCCAAAGATTGACCAATGGCAGGCAGGGCAGGCAAAAGCGCATCAATGGATAAGGCGACTAGGGAAGTCAGCGTTGCCATGAGCGCGACAAATTCGCCAAAGGGTATCGTTTTATTACTATTTATAGTTGCAGTCATCTGTAATTTTTTATCCTAATTCGTATTTTATAACACTTTAAACACTCGAAACCCTTGATTACCAAAACAATAAATAACGTAAGAGGTGATTTGTGCTTCGGGATACTCCTCACGCAAGCCCGTAATATAACCCATAATCTGTTCGGTATCCGCTAATTGTAAGGTAAACGCGGCGATATTTTTTTTGCTCAAGCGTGAAACTTTGAGCAATTTTTTGGCCTCCGCATGGGAGTAATACTTAAACTCTATGACGATACGTGTACTTGCATAACGGGCATGGTATTTGCCGACAAATTCCAAATCACTCCGCCCCTGCGGATATGAGCGTTCCAAATTCCAGGTAAATAAATTCGATAAATGACGGCTGCATAGTTCAAAAAAGGTGGTGCGGTAGAAATTTTCATTCACTTGTTGAAAGACAACTTCAGGCAATTGCGACACATAGAGCCGCCAATAATCGGCAAAAAGTTGCGGCAGGTCTAACGTTTCCGCAAAATGTATCATGACCTCGGCATATTTGCTAGAAACATCAAGGCGATATAATTCATTGAAATATTCAGTGAAAATTTTCCGCATGTTGGTGTTGGGTAAACCCAGATATTTCTCCCCTTGTTTGGTCAACATGCCAAGATAATAAAATGAAATAGGGTAAAATTCCTTTTGGAAAAAGGCCGACATATTAAATTTATTGACCAGATAATCGTCATCGTAGCCAATGCGATTATGATTTAACAATTGACTGACAAACTCCTCCGTATCGCCAGGGTGGGCGGAAGTGATTCGCTTAACCCATGACAGGTCAGTTCGCAAATTCATGTCGGTCAGATAACGGGGCATTTCACGATGCCGACACAACCAATCGAGAAAATACATTAATATGGTGGAATTATAGAGGCTCTCACCTTCGGGGTTAATAAAATGATAGCCATTGTATTGGTTCTTAATGACGGCATCAATCTCGCGACGGGTGGCGGGGTCAAGCTGATAATCACGGAATATTTCATCTAATAAATTATCCACTTCACTTTGAGTGAAACCAAGCATGGACTCAAAGGTGGGGTCGAGGGTGATGAAGGTGGCAATGTTAAAACCAGAGGCCATGTCATCAATGGTAATGGGCAAGACTCCTGTAATGTAAACGTTAGCAATTGCGCCCGTTTTACGCCCCTCTTTGAGCATTTTGAAGAAGGTCTTAAAAAAACTGTCATTGGCCGTCAGGGCGCGATAAAGGTCATCTTTATGTCCTGAAACAAGTTGGTTGGCAAAATTGTCATATTCATCAATAATGACATAGAGTTTAGGCAAGTTATTCAATTCAATATATTGCAAAATTGCGCCTAAATTTTCAGCAGCCTTGCCTTTGGGTTCAATAATGACTTGTCCTTGAAACCATTGTTTGTATTTTTGCACAATGCTATTAAAAGATAAATTACAATGGTGATTAAAACTGGCCTCAATTTCTTGAATTGTGCCAGCAGGACTAATGATGGAAAAATCAAGGTGAGTGACAAAAAAAGCATTACGTAATGGGGTCGGGTTACGCCCAATATAAGTTTGCCCAAAAAGCCATTCAAATTCATCTTTTTGGTTAATATTATAGTAACATTCCAAAATACGACACCACAACGATTTGCCAAAACGACGCGGCCGCAGAAAAACGGGATTTTTCACCCGTTCTAACAATTCAATAAAGCGCGTTTTATCCACAAAATAGCCATTATCTTGAACTATTTCTTTATAATTAGCTGACGCATAAACCACCCGTTTCGTCATATTAAGTTCCTGCCTTCGCTGATTGAGCAATAAGTTTATCTAACAAATCGTATAAGGTGGTTTCTTCAATTGGGCCGATTTGCACATGGGCAATGTTGCCCTCTTTATCAATGAAAAACGTTTCAGGCACTCCCGTAATCGCGTAAGCCTGTGAAATTTTATCACCCAAATCAACACCGTTAGGATAGGTAATACCGTATTGTGCCAGATAAGCCAACGCGGGTTTATCGGTGTCTAGGTGGTCAATGCCAATGAAAACCACCCCTTTGGCTTGATATTCAACGGATGCTTTTTGTAATAAATCGGCCTCTTTATAACACTCCACGCACCAACTCGCCCAAAAATTGATGACCACCACCTGCCCGCGTAAATCGGATAGACGAATCGGCTCAGTGCCATATTGGTCAAATAAGGTCAGAGTAAAATCAGGCGCGACTTGCCCTTGTA
>JAIFLK010000171.1:10236-13692 GCA_020049115.1 Chloroflexota bacterium
GCGACTAAAAAGAGACTGCCGATTATCATGAAAACTGTTTTGTCAATGGATTTGGTTTGAGTCATAATTTTGTAACCTCTTTAAGTCCCTCGCCTGGCCTTTGGAGCAATGTAATACCCAGGCCAATCAACATGCTGGCAATACGAATAGGAATTTGTAACAAAAGTAACGGAATGATATAAATCACAATTTCAGTGGGAATAGAAAATGAGGTCTGTTCATTACGAAAACTAATGGGGGCAGGAACGGGCATGAGCTGACGAAAAGCTGCGAGTTGTTGTGGGGCAAGGAAAAATTGATACACTTGATAAAGCAATAATACGCTAATGACCAGGCCCATAAAAATCAGGGTGAAGCCTAGCAATACTTTAAAGAGTTCCAGGGGCGAAATATTAAAGCCTTCAGCCAGATTCATGTTATAGCCCCCGTCGCAAATCCTGCTCCACTTGGTTCAGGTAATCATCAGCTAATGGGCTTGGAGTCACCGTTACGGGAGTATTTGTCCGCCACCGCCGCATGGTATAAATTAGCCCACCTGCGGCCAAAGCAAACGCAATAAACGGTAATATCCATAACCATAAAGTCACCCCTTGAGGTGGCGGCTCTTGTAACACTTGTTGCCCATAGCGCGTGGAAAAGTAATCTAATACTTGTTGGTCAGTGTAACCTTGCTTAAGCAAATCGGCAATTTGCGCCCGCCACTGCTCACAGGTCGTTGTGGGGCAATTCCCCAAGCTAATCCCGCGACAGGTCGGGCAATTAATTTGCGAGGCCACTCGATTAATATCATCTAAACTCGGTTCTTGGGCTTGGGCTTCGCTGGTCAGATGTGATGTTAGTAAGCCGAACAAACCCAAACTGAGTAGCCAAAATTGTATCACCCGCAGCCATTTATATTGAATCATATCGCACTCCCTTTAACTTCAATAAATTTAAACCTACAATAATCACCCACCCCGTCGCACTTAGCATTAAGCCAAGTTGAAATGACCTCGGCCAATAATTGAAATGTATCGTATGATAGCCTAAGGGAAGCGAAATGGCCCGCGCAAAATAATTGGCGTGTAAAATGGGTGTAGGCGTGCCGTCAACTGTAGCTGTCCAGCCTGGATAGTAATTGTCTAATAAGACCAAATAACCAGGGGTCAGCAAATCTACCTCAATTTCAATAGATGTGGGGTCATCTCGTGTAATTTCCATTTTTTCACTATGATTTATTTCGTCATTTTTACTATTATTCTGAGCCAGGGTTGTCTCTAAAACAACGGTGGAACGAGGGTCAAACATATCTTGCTGCAAAAAAGCTAACACCTGCTCGCTACTCTCAGCAAGCATTGCTTTATGAACAACCAGCGCACGAGGCAAGGCATGAGGGTTTTCGTAGACCCGCCAGGCGGTATCTTCATATAATAAAGGCAGTAAATGTTGTTCTAATTTTGAGTTCATAATAACCCAGCGAGTGCTAGTTAATGATAAAGCCAGAAATAAATATTTATTTCCCGCCAAGGCTGTCAAAAATTTTTGATGTCGTTGTAATAAGAGCGGGGTCTTATAACCCGAAGCAGCTGAAATATGATAGAAGGTAGGGAAATATTGACCTAACCCCATGATAACTTCCTGGTCAGTATTATCCGCCGTTGAAAAAATACGGTAACGGTTAACGTGTGGCGCGGGTTGAAGCAACGTCTGCACCGCAGGGCTTTGTTGTTGCCAAAAGGTCGCCGTGGTTATCGGATTAATGGCAGTGCCACCACTCAATACCACATCAATGAGGGTTAAGGTAATCGCGGCTATTTTGAAATGAAATTGATTAATATAACGGGTTGAATAGATGATTAATAAGCCGATGATAGCCCCAAAACGAGTGACAAAAGCCGATTGGGGCATTAGCCCGCCATTAAGCCAGCTTAAGATAAGACGGTCATGATAATAGTGAGGCACTTCAAAAAGATTATATTGATATAATGCTTGCCATAAATGAGTAAATTTTGTTTCGGGAAAAGCCGTAGCTAAGAATGAGTGAGGTACAAAAATAAAACTTAGCGTTATAATTAACCAAAATATAATTAAGCCACCTAACATTTGGCGACTTAAAGGCTGACGCAAACAACTATCTAACCCCCAAGCCGCTAATAAAGCGAAAACTAATTGGCTGATTAATGACCAACGGGCCGTGATACGAAAAAGATTAAATAGCGGCCATGAGAGGATAATTTCTGCTAACGGCATATAACGACCCGCCGCGAGGAGCATTATAATAGGCAATATCAACCACAAAAAAAGGACAAATTTATGCCGACGTTCGCGCCAACTGACCACCACCATGAGTAAGGGCAATAGGCCAACATAGAGAGACATTTCATTAAAATTTCCCCCCAAACCCACATATTTCGAATTGACCTCATTGCCTAACAAGCTAGGAAAGAGCAAGGTTAACCAATAAAGGGGCGGGAGTGATGATATAACAATTTCGTTATATGATAATCCTTCGGCACGAAGCGAGAGATTTTTTAGCTCCCAACTAGACAAAAGTTGCGGCGAGCTTAACATTAAACTTAACAGTAACAACAATCCTACTAAAGCCAAATCTCGGTAGGCTTGCGCGGGTTGCTGACGTAAGGTCAGCCAAGTATGCCAAAAAGTATAGCCTAGAATGAACAGAACGGTATAAAAAACGATTTGGGGTTGAGATGTTAGAATTTGCAACGCCAACGGCAGACTACACCCAGCAGCAACTGACCACCGTTTTTGTTGTAGCGTATAAATAACTCCCGCAAAAACTAACGGCAACCACGACCCACCACTCATAATATTAAGATTAACAATTTGAGCCATGATGAAGCCGCTGAAACCAAAGCTAAGGCCACTGATAATGGCACTCGCATAGCTACGACCTAATAACCGCGCTAAAATATAGGTTGAAAATGAGGCTAGAATACAATGGAAAGTGACAAATAAAGTTAAAGCAAAATAGGTGGGAATGGGTAGCAGAAAAAAGAAATTGAAGGGGTATAAAACCCCCACTTGACCTTCAGCTAACATCGGAAAGCCTAACAAAACATGGGGGTTCCATAACGGCACATGGCCTGACCGCCATTGTTCAGCCGCAAAAACTTTCAAGGGGTAGTGAATTTGCGCCAAGTCGCCTGTAAAAAGCGTTTGCGATTGAAAGAAAAGCTCTGGAAAAGCGAGAATAGCGGTTAATATAAAAAATAACAACGCCAAAAAATTGCGATTTATCACTAAATATCACAAATTATGAGTGAAGAGTTATGGCTTAAATTCATAACTCTTCACTCAATAACTAGCTTATGGCTCTAAAATCTTCAACTGCTCTTTCACAAAATCAATGATTTCGGGGTCTTTGGTCAAGCTCAACGCCTGTTTATAATCCGCAATGGCCTTCACTTTATCCCCTTCATCTTGATAAATACTGCCCCGATTACGATAAGCTAA
>JAIFLK010000126.1 GCA_020049115.1 Chloroflexota bacterium
CGCCCCTCTCCCAAAGGGCGAGGGGAGACAAGATACTCCCTCTCCCATTGGGAGAGGGCTGGGGTGAGGGGGCTAAATCTTGATATACTGAGTCTGCTATCAAATATTACTCAAAAACAATCAAGTTGATTATAATAGAGAAATTATATCACAATTTTAGCCTACGGAGAATCTTCCCATGCCACGTATTAAACTGACTGAACAACTTGTATACGAGTTTTATTGCCCCATCACCGTGCGGGTAACTGATTTGAACTATGGTGGTCATTTGGGTAATGATACCCTGGTGAGTTATCTCCATCAGGCCCGCGCTGATATATTTCGCAATTTGGGTTATGGCGAGTTAGATTTAGGCGATGGTCAAACAGGTATTATTATGGCTGATTTATGTGTCAATTTTGTAACAGAGGGTTTCATGTTTGATGAAATTGCCCTGGATAGCCACATAGCTGATGTGAACCAGAAAAGTTTACGGATATTTCATCGTTTACGCAAGCGGCAAGAATTAGTGGCCTTAGCCGAAACAGGGATTCTGGCCTTTCACTACCCTACCCGCCAAACCGTTCCCTGGCCCAAAGCCTTTTTGCAAGCTATTACTGAGTATCAGGCCAAGTTCTAAAAGAAATGAGAGGTGAGAGATAAGAAATAATCATTTCTCACCTCTCATTTCTCACCTCTCATTTCTCACTTCATGTCGACTCACCCTAAAATTGCACTTGTTTTGGTTATTTGCTTATCTTTACTCACCCATTCCGCCAACGCCCAAACGCCTGACCCACGCTTTGGCTTGGTTGATAGTTTCGCTAACTCGGCGGCGCAACGGCAAACCCTCGTGCCAACAGTCCTTAATACCCCCGCCCCGCCCACAGCCACCATGACCGCCGAACCCGCGACGACTATTGAGCCAACCACCTCGCCTGCCGTACAGCCACCGCCCACCCTCACCCCAACCCACACCCCCACCGTTGGGGCAACCACCGCCATTGCCGTAACAATTAGCCCCACACTACCCGCCATGCTGCCCAACTCTGAGGGCGTACCATTGGAGGCCACCATCACCCCTGTGCCACCTGTCACTTTATTTACAATCTTACGCCCTGAAAGATTGCTCTGGCTGCTGCTAATTGGCTTGATGGTCTTCATGGTAAGTTATGGGGTGCAGGTTATTATCTGGTATCGCTGGAAACAATAACGCGAAAAAAGCGAAGGGCGCGAAAAAAGCGAATTTTTGGCTTTTTTCGCGCCCTTCGCGGATATTAAAACTATGTCAAATTTAGAAAATAGCAATGAACTGCTTAAATTAAATTTCATAAAGCAGTGTGCCAATTTATTTTCTTGGTCAAAAAATAGTACCAAACTTCATAAATTAAAGGTTATGAAGCGATGGGCTAATGGTCTTCTATTATTAGTTTCTGGGATATTTATTTTAACAGTTCTCCTGGAGAAACAATACCCATGGCTCGGCTTCATTCGTGCTATGGCTGAGGCCGCCATGGTTGGGGCGATTGCCGATTGGTTTGCGGTGACGGCCTTGTTTCGTCATCCTTTCGTAATTGAAACCAAACATACAGCGATTATTCCTAACAGTAAACAGCTTATTGGTCAGCAGTTGGGGCGATTTGTCAAGGTTAAGTTTTTATCAGAAGAGGTTATGAGCAAGCAGTTACAAACGTGGCGAATCACTTATCATCTTGTTGAGTGGGTCAGTAAGCCCATTAACAGGGAACGGATTGCCCAAGAAACCGCTATTGGCTTGGCAGCTATTGTACAGGTGCTACATGATGATGAGGTGCAAAAGCTGATAGAGAGTAAATTGAGCGACCAAATTCGTTCCACTCAATTTACCCCGAAATTGGGACAAGTATTGACAAAGGTTATGGCGGGTGAGCGTCAACGTCAACTCCTTTTTTGGACAGTTGAATTGGGTTCTAAATTCTTACAAGATAACAAAGAACTTATTATCAAAGTAATTAAAGAGCAATTTCCAAAGTTAGTTCCCAATTTTTTAAAACTGGATTACAAAATTTACGAAAAAATTGTAGAAACAATGGAAAGGCTTTTACAAGAAGCCAGTAATGACCCCACACATCCTCTTCATGCCAGCTTTGATACCGCCTTAAATAAGTTGTTAGCCGACTTACAGACTTCACCTGATGTTTTAATTCAAGAACAAGCCATTAAAGAGGATTTACTAGGACAACATTCTGTTATACGAGAAATTTCGGCCTCTGTTTGGGGAGAGATAAAAAATTCATTACTAGAACGTAGCCATGACCCTGAGCAAGGGATTCATGCACCAATCCAACAAATGTTAACGCATTTGATTGAAGCCTTACGTAATGATTCAGTGTTATTTGAAAAAGTAGACCAGGGTGTTAATAATATTATTCTGTATTGTATCAATACATATGGGCATAAGGTAGAAGATTTAATTTCTCAGACTATTGAGGGTTGGGATACGGAAAAAATAACCAATGAACTGGAATTGGAAGTGGGTCCCGACTTACAGTTTATTCGCATTAACGGTACGATTATCGGCGGGTTAGTGGGGCTGGTGATTTATACGGTGTCGTTTTTGATTCGGCAATGGAGTTAAGGAAACATGGTGTGCTAACGAGATGTTGGCGCACCCACTTTAATTTTGTGCCACAGATTTTGAGCGCAGTTGACTCGCCATTAACACCACCGCGCAACCCAATAATAAGATGGCCGTCACCGCCAGGCCCCCTTCGGGGCCAAAGTTGCCCCCTGTAATTTCATCGGGGCCGACCTCCATGAGGTTAAACAGGGTGACTCCTGTAGGTGGGTTGCCGCTGACCTCAAAGCCATAAAAATTCCCCTGCGCCCAATTCCACACGGAATGAATCGCAAACATGCCCCATAAATTGCCTTCATACAGCACATATAAACAGGCAAATACGCCAAAAAGAAAAATATTAAGTATCGCAATCAAACTGACATTGAGATTAAATAAATGTAACATGGCAAACAAGCCTGATGAAAGCAAAATCCCCATTACGGTATTGTAACGACTGCTAATCATCGGCAACAGCCAGCCCCGCGTCAAGGCTTCCTCCGCCGCCCCTTGCACCATCCAGCCGAGCCACAACATGGCAATGCCCGTGACGGCGGCCAGGCCGTCCAGTTGCGTGGGGTCATGTTCCCAGGCCAGATAGCCCAGGGCGGCAGACACGCCGACGGCTAGGCTAAACATGAGCCAGCCGACGACAATGCCTCGCAGGTAATTAAACGTTAGATTATGCTGCAATAAACCGATTGTCCATAGGGGGCGTTTTTCAAATAGACGCAACCAGCCCGCCAATATTAAGAAAATGGGGGCAAAAAGGCACACCAGAAAAAGGGCATTTTCTAACGCCCCATGCGGCGTAATCGCCGCAATCACTTGGTCAGTGGTGTCCAGTGTGGGCATTTCCTGCCCCCGTAGCAGGACAAGTATTAAGATTGATAAAGCTGCGACCACCCCGCCGATGAATTGCGCCAACAACACGATGACAATGGCGAGTATGAGCGCAAACAAAGGATAAAGTTTATCGGCGAGCCAGGTATAAGAATTGGGCAAACGGTAGCCACTACGGGCTAATTGTAATAAAGGGTGATTTGCGGCAAAGAGTGATTTCATGATGATAGGAGTGGAGTCCAAATCTTTAGATTTGGCAGAGTCAAATCTAAAGATTTGGACTCCATGAGTTAAAAGTTAATTTTAGCATGAAACGCAGTAGTTAACAATTGCGGCGATAATTCTTGTCAAACCGCGT
This sequence comes from Chloroflexota bacterium, assembly GCA_020049115.1. Classification (GTDB taxonomy): domain Bacteria; phylum Chloroflexota; class Anaerolineae; order 4572-78; family J111; genus JAIFLK01. The sequence goes on from JAIFLK010000126.1 coordinate 3,777, forward strand.
CAATCATACTACACTATCCAACGAGACTTTTTAGCAAGGAGTGAGACAATATGCGTTGGGTATTGAGTGGAAAAATACATAAAGCCATCGTCACTGAAGCCGATTTGAGCTATGTAGGGAGCATTACAATTGATGCTGAATTGGTAGAGAAAGTGGGTTTTTGGCCTAATGAACGGGTTTTGGTGGTAAGCAATACCTCCGGGGCGCGGTTAGAAACTTACGTTATTATCGGTGAGCGCGGCAGCGGTACTATTTGCATGAATGGGGCGGCGGCACATTTGATTAAGGCGGGGGAAGAAATCATTATCATGGGCTTTGAATTGAGTGATAAGCCGATTGAGGCAAAATTGATTTTAGTTGACTCTGATAACCGCTTTGTACGTTATATGTAACACCGCCAAAACTATGCTTTATAACGAAAACCCCATCTGTTTAATTACAGGTGGGGTTTAATTTTAGAGCGTCCATGTCATTCTGAGCGAAGCGAAGAATCCCTCCAAACTTGGCCTAAAAGTGAGCTTATAGGAGCCGAAAACCGCTTGGGTTGGCAGAGTCTTGATAGATTCTTCACTCCGCTTCGCGCCGTTCAGAATGACATGAAAAAGTGTAAGTCTCAAATGAAAGGCAGTATAGGACTTACGCAAAAGCCAAGTCTACCCCCCTTAATCCCCCCGACATCAGGGGGAGATGTTGCTCCCTCGCCCTTTGGGAGAGGGCTGGGGTGAGGTGTTTGCGTAAGTCCTACTTATAATGGCTGGCCTGACCGCCGAATTATTTACGGTTCAATGTCTTAACTTTTCGCTACATCACTATTACTGGGCTGATTGACCAAATCATGCTGAATGGCTAAGGCCACGGCCTCAGTGCGATTGGTGACATCTAATTTGGAGAAGATATTGCTGACATGAAAGCGCACGGTGGCGCGGCTAATGGTCAAAAAATCGGCAATTTCAGGGTTACTCATGCCCTTGATAAGGAAACTGAGAATATGCTTTTCGCGGATAGTCAGGTTGTAATTTATCGGCGGATTGTTATGAGACATGGCATAGACGAGGGCTTGAGTGGCTTCAGGGGCAAGGGTGGCTTGCCCCACATAGGCGGAACGAATGGCCTGGGCCAAATCATCTACGGCCACATTTTTGAGCAAATAGCCAATTGCACCCGATTCGAGAGCTTTATTCATCAAATCATTGTCTTTGAAACTGGTCAAGGCAATGATTTGAATGTGGGGGTGAATTGACCGAATCGCTTGAATCGCGCTCACGCCATCCATTTTGGGCATCATTAAATCCATCAAAATAACATCGGGTTGTAATTTCTCACATTTTTGCAATGCTTCGTGACCATCGCCCGCTTCACCGACCAATTCGAGGTCATCAAAGGCCATGAGAAACGCCGATAGCCCACTGCGAACCATGGCATGGTCATCCACAATCATTACTTGGATAGGTTTGGTCATCGTGATGAGTGATGCGTGATAAGTGATGAGTGTGGTTCACTCATCACTTATCACTCCATTATCGTTTTTTGCCAAATGACGGTAATTTCTGTCCCTTTTTCAGGTTTTGTTCGCAAATTTAAGGTTGCGCCAATTTTTTCAGCCCGTTCACGCATGATGTTCAAGCCCAAACTATCATGGCGAACATATTTTAGGTCAAAACCAGCACCATTGTCTGAAACCGATAATTTTACCTGGTGAATTTGGCAATGCAAAGTCACTTTAATCTCGGTGGCTACGGCATGTTTCGCAACATTATTGAGGGCTTCTTGAGCGATACGATATAAAGCCACTTGAATATCTGGGCGTAAAGCACATGCCCCCTGAATATTTAATTCAATTGGCACTCGTATCCGTCCCATAATCGCCTCGGTTAGTTGCTTCAATAAATCCCCCAAAGCCACCTCAGTCAAGGTTAAAGGGCGCAATTCTAACAATAAAGTACGCATTTCCGCCAACGCATCGCGGGTTAATTGACGTAACTCCTCCAACCGTCGTTCACCTTCCGCTTGATTACGATACCATAACCTCGGCAAAACCTCCGCAATGACGCTGGCTGAAAAGAGCGTTTGCGTCACCGAGTCATGCAGGTCACGCGCCAAGCGATTCCGTTCGGCGGTAACGGCTGCTTGCTCCACTTGGGCGCGCAGGCGAGCATTTTCAATAGCTAACGCGGCTTGATTACCAAAAGTGTGGGCTAAATTAAGCTCTTCACTTGAAAATGGGCGGTCATTGGTGTAATAAAAAACTAAATGACCATATAACCCATCTTTAATAAGCAAGGGTACAGCCAAAGTCGCTTGATAACCTTTCACTAAAGGAGTTTGTTGACGCTGTTTGGCTGATTTTCTTTTGCCGATAATGAGGATGGGGTGGGCAGAGGGGGTAAGATAGCCATTCATTTTGAAAGGCATTTGAGCCACATTAATCTCTTTGGCTGATAGGCCATGACTGGCTTGCAGGACCAAAATCGACTTATTCTCCAGCAATTGATAAACCGCGCTCGCTTGAGCATCAAATAACACTGTGGCCTGAATAACAATGTAATTCAATACTTCAGGTAATGAGTCATTAGCATTAAGTAAGGTTAATAAATCACGTAAAGTATCGGTTACTCGTCGTCGCCTTTCAATCTCACGAGTGCGCGCTTGGACATGTTGCTCTAATATTTCTTTGGCTTGCTTACGGGCAGTTATATCCACAACTACCGCTTGCACTAAAATTTCTTGGTCCGTTTGAATGAAACTCAGAGCCACTTCCACCGAGAAGATTGAACCATCTTTACGTTGAGCCACCAAATCCAAATTATTACCCATGGGCCTCGCTTGAGGCTGTTTGATGTAATGGGTGCGGTGCTGCTTATGAATTTGATGGAAGTTTTGAGGTAATAATTTCTCAATGGTTTGTCCCAATAATTCAGACCGTTGGTAGCCAAACATCTCTTCAATTTTAGCATTGACAAAAATAATTTGACCGACTTGGTTAGCCGTAAGAATAGCAACCGGGGCAAGTTCTAACAAAAGCTCCATATTAGACATGAGATTGGGTTGGGGTGATTTAGGATATATTTCCGTAAATTGCGTCATGGCTTTTAATTATCAACAATGACCGAAGGGTGAATAGTCATTTTACTTTACTTTAGCCTAGCAAGCAACTCTTACACCTAGTCAAGTGGCTAGGCTAAAACCTAGACAGTTGGCGAGTCAAAAAACTCTCCACATGCCTGATATATTCAACGGCTTTTTAAGTTATACTAACTATAGAGTTTCTCAATGAACATGGGAGTTGCAAAGCTCGTTTTACGACTCCAGAAATCATACAATATTACAATAACTAAATTATTTTGCCAATGGAGGCATTAAATTTATGAAACAAGAACTCGTTAAAGATTGGATGACCCGTGATGTCATGACCATTACCCCGCATACTTCTTTACCTGAAGCCCATCGTTTGATGACGGATAAACAGATCCGCCGTTTGCCCGTCGTCGAAAATGGTCAATTAGTGGGTTTACTGACCTTAGGGGATGTGCGTGGCGCAGAACCGTCAGAAGCCACTTCGCTCAGTATTTGGGAAGTGAATACGCTGTTAGCCGACATGGAAATTAATAAAATTATGACTCGGCAGCCGATCACGATTGCCCCTGAAGCGACGATTAACGAAGTAGCCCGCGTGATGTTAGAACATAAAATTAGCGGGCTACCCGTCGTTAACAGTCAGGGTAAAATTATGGGCATTATCACCGAGTCGGACATTTTCCGCATGGTGGTGCGTGAGTGGAATAAGGATAATTAGCTTACGCAAAACCCTCTCCCACAGGGCGAGGGGAGACAAGAGACTCCCTCGCCTTTTGGGAGAGGGCTGGGGTGAGGGTGACAAATCTTGATATACTGATACTGCGTATCAAATGAAAGTTACACTTTTGGCATAGGAGTCCGCAATCATTTGCGGACAGCCCGCAAAGAATTGCGGACTCCAGATTGT
>JAIFLK010000087.1 GCA_020049115.1 Chloroflexota bacterium
TCGGCGCGGTGGCGCAATCAACGATTGCGCTGTATCTTTACTTTTTCACCGACCAATCTATCACCGCCGAGGGAGTGCGGCGCGCGTTGGGCTTGGCTTATGGCTCACCTAACAATTTAGCTTTATTCCTAGAACGTGTCTGGCCGTTATTATTGGTTATAACTCTGTTGGACGCAACCGCCCCGCGCCGTCGTCAACTCTATGCGCTAAGTTTATTTATCGTCAGTTTAACGATTTTCCTGACGTTTTCTAAAGGTACACTCTTAATTGCTTTACCCCTCACTGTTATCATGATGACGCTATTTTACATCATTCAACATGGCAGCCATAACCTCAAGCGAATTGTTAGCATAGTAGCCATTGGTTTGGTGATTTTAGCTCTCATGCTCATTCCCCTGAACCAAACGGCGCGCTTTAATCAAATCTTTGATTTTTCGCAAGGGACAACCAGCTTTTTCCGCATGAAACTCTGGCAAGCCGCGTTTGCCATGATGGTTGACCACCCGTTATTAGGTGTAGGGTTAGATAATTTTCTGTATGAATATCGCACCCATTACCTGTTGCCCGATGCCTGGCAAGAACCCAACCTGAGCCACCCCCATAATATAGTGTTAGATTTTGGCACACGCTTAGGCATGGGCGGGATTATCATTTTGTTGTGGCTACAAATTAGCTTTTGGCGGCGCGCCTGGGCGCGTTATCGCCATGAGCCTAGCCCGTGGCTACTCGGTTTAATGGGCAGCATGGTCACTTGTTTGGGGCATGGTCTGGTGGATAATTCCTATTTTTTGGTGGATTTGGCCTTCATTTTCTTTTTGACAATGGGGTTGGTAGTCACTAAAAGTGAATCAGACTCAGTTTGACTTGCCTCAGTTGCTCAATTACAATCATACACACACTTAAGGAGGTAATTATGACTACCATTACTTTAGATGTACCTGAAGAATTGGCTGTAAAATTACAGAAAATAGAGAGTGCTACTTTTATTCGGCTATTATCTTCAACTATTCACTACTATGACCAACTGCGCCGTTCAAACCAATTCGCCACTCTGTTTGAAGTAGAACAACAGACGTTGAATTATTTGTCTACACTGACCAAACAATATCAAGCCCGCTTGCAACTAGAGGGACGATTACAATACTCTCCTGCTCAAGTTTTGCAAGAATTAGGTATTATTCGTGATAAAATTGCCGCAGAAGATTATCCACAATTGGCAGAAGGATAATATATTGTTATGATAGTTGTCTTTGATACCAATATTTGGATATTTGCTTTACGAGAAGAGGCTCAATGGCCTGCTTGTGCTTTATTACTAAACCATTTACATCAACTTAAGGTGGTTGTTCCGCGTCAAGTTTTGCGGGAACTCCAAGCCAATCTCACCCCTGCCGAGTTTAGGCTACTTTTTCAACACCTCAATTTATGGCCTCAGCAAATTCAGATAAGTTGGGATAAAGCCAATGAACAAACTATTCGTAAATATTTACAGTTAGGGTGTAAATTAGGTGATGCTACCGTGTCGGCTCACCTGGAAGAATTACAAATCAATTTCTTAATCAGTCAAAACCGAGATTTTTTAGAAGAAATCCCGAATTTACCCTTTGAACGCTGGAACGCTGAACGGTTGTTAAACCATTTACTTAAGGAAATTTAATGAATGTATTGTTTCAGCCAAAAATTAAAAAGCCCCACTTGTGATAAACAAGCGGGGCTTTTTTATTTACTTACAGCAGATTAACTCGCCTTAATTGTTTCGCGTAATTGCGATTTGAGTGAGGAAATTTGGTCGCTGATATTGCGGATTTTGTGGAATAGCTCTTCATTAGACTTAATGCCTTCGTTAATCAAGAAGGCTGCGGCCTCTGAACGGCTATTGGCGACATCGGCTTCCACCATCATGTCAAGATATTGCAAGCAATCGTTATTCACCCGCACCATGACCACATTGGAACGGTCTTGTAAGGCATTGCCGAGAGCCTTGCCAATGGTTTCAACTTGCTTAACGGCTTCATTGATGGCTTTAGTGGCGGTTTGGCGCACTTCTTCAGCCGCTTTGCTGAAATTTTGATTGCCTTTCTTCGCCTGACCATTATTCTTTTCGCCTGTTTCAGCCGCCACTTCTTCCTCAACGGGGGTAGCTACACCTTCTACGACTTCGGGGGTATCACTCATATTTGTTGCCATGTTTTATATGCTCCTAATTCTTGGTTAATTGTATTTGTGTAATTGAGTTACTTGTAAGTTGATTACATTGTATCATGTAATCCTCTATTTGTCAATACGCAATTTCTCTGCGAAAGTTGCAAAGGCTACAACGAATAAGTGAAAGAACGAATACAGCCGTTTTTATTCGTTCTTTCACTTATTCGTTGTAGCCTTTACAACAAAAAAAATCCCCATAGAGGGGACTCTTTGGGGATAGATGCAATCTATGCTACAATATCTAAACGTTATTCAGGCGGAAATATCGGTTTGGGATGACCCGCAGCACTCGGCATGGTGGCAGTGGCTTTCGCGGCGGATTCGGCAGCCGTCTCATGTTTGGGTGAACGGGGAAATGAGGTTATAATTTGTGTCCCGCCTCCGCCAAATAACGCCCCTAAACAGCCTGGCTTGGTATTAACGGCCTTAATTTCTGGGGCTTGCACCGATTTCGCGGCAATCATGGCCTCCGTTGCCAACTGTTGAATTGCCATGATTTTATTATCAAATTCTTGGCGCAATGCCTCTCGTTTATCTTGCTCGTGGCGGCTGAGTTGCGCCATGCTACGTTCTAGCTCTAAGATGCGTTCACGCAAACGGCTATTTTCATCTTTCAAGTTGAAATTATCTTGCACCACCACGCCCATTAACTCACGGTTCGCGGCCTGACTATTCAGAATACTCTTTTGGTTCTCGGACAAAGAGACTAGGGTATTATCTAAAAAGCCGAGATACGCCGATTCGCTACCATTGGCAACCACCAACGCGGCTTGCGGTTCATGTTCCGTCTCACGATTATCTATTATTTGACTGCTCATAGTTACAGTATTGAGCGTTCAGCTAGTCAGCGTTCAGCGATTAGTTACAAATTGACGGCTGAACGCTGACTAGCTGACAGACTTATTTAATCTTTCACCACCCGATAGGTCGCATCAATCACTTCAGCCCCTTTTGAACCATGTTCCAAATCATGGGCGTGGCCTGCAACCACCTCAGGTGGACACAATTTTACAAATAGCGTTAAACCCAAAATAATCACGCCCACATCATCTAACTGCCCCAACGCAGGCCAAATATCGGGTAGAAAATCAATCGGCGAAATAACGTAAAGAAACGATAATAGCGGCACACTTTTCGCCCACAGTGGCACACGTTGGTCTTTGAATAGTAGCCAAGCTAAATGAAATCGGTTGATAATATTGGTCATAGTATTGAATTAGGAATTAGGAATTAGGAATTAAGAATTAAAACATTTCTAATTCTTAATTCCTAATTCCTAATTCAAATTATAGACTCTAGTTGTAGATAACGCAATTTACCCTTTAACCTTCATTGTCAAGCCAACCATTTCTTATTATAATCACCCGCAATGAAAACCTTGTACCATTCCTTACTTGATTATGAATTGGCCTTGCTCCAGGCCATTGCCGAATGTCGCGCCATTCCTCTCAAAACCTTAAGTCAAGCGGAGGCGGTGCAGCAACTGACCGAAACCATGCTCTCTCCCGCTATCATGGCGATAACTTTGGCCGACTTATCACCGCCAGAGTTGGCCGCGTTACGCTTCATGGTTGACCAGGGCGGCCAAACCGATATTGCCCCGTTCACGCGGCAATACGGCATTGTGCGCTCTATGGGCGCGGCCCGCCTGAGTCGTGAAAAGCCATGGCTAGAGCCGATTAGCCCAATGGAGCGATTATGGTATAAAGGCTTAATTTATCGTATGTTTCGGGTCACTCAACATGGCGGGTTAGAGATTATTTATATCCCGCAAGATATTTTGCCGTTGCTGAAACTCTATCTCCATACCGATGACGCGGCCGCTATCCCCTCCTCTGAAAGCCGCGAACTAACCCCCAGTGCGCCACCTGTTGTTGAGTTTAAAACGACGGGGCGGCTACGAGAACAGCTATTTAGCCTCTTAAGTTATTGTCAGAATACCCCCCTGCGCCCTGAAGAATTTATGGCAGATAAAAAGGAGTTAGTCGCTTGCCTATTACCCCCTTTAGCCGTAACATCTATGTCACTAGAGCTAGAATTTTTGCGCCATTATGTCCAATTGCTTCGTTTTACGGAGGTGCAAAAGCGGCGCATCCGCCCCCACCATGAGACTACTCGTCAATGGCTTGAGGCTGACCCAATCAGCCAACAACTGCTCGTCCCGCAAGCCTGGCGCAGTGATAAAACCCGTAATGATTTGTGGCATGTGCCGAGCTTAAAGCCACAGCCAACGGGTTGGGAAAATGACCCCGTGCTAGGGCGTAGCCGCATTTTAGCCCGCCTAACGGAATTGCCACCTGAAACATGGTTTAATATTGCCGAGTTCGTGCAATTTATTAAGCAAGTTGAACCTGATTTTCAACGCCCACAAGGGAACTATGACAGTTGGTACATTCAAGATGAGCATGGGCTATTTTTAATGGGCTTTGCCAATTGGGATAAAGTGGAGGGGGCGTTTATTCGTTATTTGCTGACACATGTGCTGCCCTGGCTCAGTTTGGTAGATTTGGGCGCGTCTGCGGCTAATGAAGCCCCGACCCATTTTCGGCTCAATGCGTTAGGGCAAATGGTTCTCCACCCCCCTCTTTCCCCCCTGACTCAGGGGGGACAAAAGGGGGGTAGCCCTGACTCAGGGGGGAGTTCCGAATCCACCCCTCCGATTCGGGGGGGTGAAAATTCATTACGAATTAGCACAGATTTTCGGGTAGAAGTTCCCCATGCGGCCCGTTTATATGACCGTTTTCAGGTGAGCCGTTTTGCTAATTTTCATCGGCGGGAGGCGGAATTAACAAGTTATTACCTTCAGGTGAGCCGTTTTGCTAATTTTCATCGGCGGGAGGCGGAATTAACAAGTTATTACCTTACGCCCACCAGCCTCCAGCGTGGGCTAGAACAGGGAATTACGATTAGGCAAATTATGGCTTTTTTGGCCCGTGCCACCGCCCAGCCGTTGCCTGATTTAATTACAAACACCTTACATCATTGGGCAAATCGGCGCGGCACGATTAAGTTGGAGCAAGTCGTTTTATTACGATTGCCCCATGAGCAAGCGGTCAATGAATTACGGCAATATGTCGGGCTAGAGCATTTATTACAGGAAACCCTCAATCCCACCACCATTGCTATTTCGCCCGAAGACGCGGCGGCGGTGCGTCATATTTTGACAGAGTTGGGCTATTTGTGAATTAGGAATTAGGAATTACGAATTAGGAATTAGGAATTAGGAATAAAAAAACATTACTTCTCACTTCTAATTCCTAATTCCTAATTCCTAATTCACATGTAATGTCGGGGCGGCAGGTGGGGGGCCTGTCGGCGCAGGCGGTGTTGAGGCGCATGCCGAAATAGGGTGAGGGGTCAATGGTGTTGGCTCTATCCATTTCATTCATAAAATGACCCGTGTCATCATCTTGCACAATGCTAAAATGAAGATGAGTCGTAATCTCTCGCCATGACTCGCCATTGTAATCACCTTGATAACCCAATAGCGTGCCTTGTTTGACGGGCAACTCAAACGTCCCCTGCGGAATTTGGTCAATAATGTAACTTTGCCCATCAAGGGAGGCCATGTGGGCGTAATATGTCCATATCTGACGGTTAGGATTGAGTGGGTCGCGTGGGTGACGAATAATGACGGCACTGACCCAATAGGACAAACGAGTCACGTAACCGTCATATACGGCATAAACAGGGGTCACTTTATTTCCTGTGGGGCTGAAAATGTCTAAGCCCGAATGATTGAACGTACCTAAAATGCTGTCGCCATAAACCACGCCTATCCAGCCATCGGTGGGGATGACGAAGGGAGCATTAGGGCAGCGTGCGAGGTGGGTGGCTTGGGGCAAATCAATGGGAATTATATTTTGATGACTCTGCCAACGGGGATAAGAATAGAGTGCCATGAAGCCAATACAGCTTAACAAAAAGAGTATTATTACGATAAACCATTTGATGTAATTCATATTATTGGTAGAAGGTAGAAAGTAGACCGTAGATGGTAGAAAGCATATTGTCTACTTTCTGCCATCTACCTTCTACCCTTTGGAGCAAAAGATGAAAAAGCAAGGTTCTATTTATGGTCTAATAATGGTTAGTTTGCTGGTCTTATTTTTAGGTGGCCTGAGCCTGGTGCAGGCGGCGGCGCGCAATTTTATGTTGGTGAATAGCGGCCAGCTGTTTGCTGAAGCAAACAACCCGCGCCCGTCGGTGGCGGTGGCGGTGGGTGATTTGGATAACGATGGTAATATTGATGCTTTCATTGTTAACAGTGGCAGCCAAACGGATGAGGCTTGGTTTAATAAAGGGACAGGTTTGTTTGATGATAGTGGCCTGACTTTTGATACCTCTGAAAATGCGGACGGTCGCGCCGCAGCGTTAGGCGACCTTAACAAAGATGGTTGGCTAGATATTTTTGTGGCGAGCAACCTGACCAATACGATTTGGTTGAATAACAAAGACCGCACCTTTACACGGCGTGACCTGGTGTTGAAGGGCAATGGGCGCGGCGTGGCTTTGGGCGATTTTAATAAAGATGGTCGCATGGATGCGTTTGTGGCGAATGATGGCCCGAATACGGTTTGGCTCAATAACAATGCCAGCGCGGTCTTAATTGACAGTGGGCAACGGTTGGGTAATGAAAATAGTGCCGCCGTTGTAGCCGTTGACTTTAATGGCGATACGAATTTAGATGTATTGGTGGTCAATGGCGATAGTAGTGGTAATAAAATTTGGCTGAATAATGGCACGGCGGTTTTTACTAACTCCAGTAATGTGGTGTTAGGTACAACGATTGGCCGCGCGGCCGCCACGGGCGATTTAAATGGCGACGGGAAATTAGATGTCTTTATTGCCAATAATGGGGCGGATACCGTTTGGCTGAGTCGTGGCAATGGCACATTTACCGATACGCAACAGGCGTTAGGCACGGATGATAGTTATGGGGTGGCTTTGGCCGATATTGATAGCGATGGCGATTTGGATGCCTACGTCGCCAATGAGGGCAATGACCAAATTTGGCTGAATGATGGCAAGGGCATATTTACGGCTGGCCCTGCCCAAACGGATAACGTGGCGACGCGGGGCGTAGTGATGGCAAATTTTGATGGTGCGCCTCCCGTGTTGGTTGATACGAATAATGACGGTAAAACAGACATTACGTTGCCCAGTACCGATAATGACCCCGATGTTTTTATGGTCAATTTTAACCAATCGAGTCAACTTTTATTAAACATGGACAAAGGACAAGTCATGCGGGTGCAAATGACTCCGCAACCTAATGGCTTTAAAGCGGCGGTAGATACGCCTTTGCTAGTGCCTTTTGCCAATGACGTTGATTTAACTTCGGGCGACATGTTTGTGCAACGGATGACGCGCGGGGCGGTTAAAAATGGCCTTAAAATTGTGGGGAGTAAAACCATTTCATGGACTCACACCACCCCATTTCGGGCAAGTGAGTGGGTTCATATTACGACTCAAAGTGATTTGGGCAAATATCAATGGAGTTTTTTAACCACCGTTAAAGGTGGGCTAGGGCGTTATTCTCCCGCAGGTATAGCCGTTACCAATTCTGACAATACTCATAATGACCGAGCCGTGGCCATGGGTGATATTGATGGCGATGGCGATATTGATGCTTTTGTCGGCGTGAATGGGGCTAATCGGCTGTTGCTTAATTCAGGTTTTGGGCAATTTACCGTTGGGCAGAGCAACATGGGAGCTGAAGATAGCCGCGCCGTCGCGCTCGGTGATGTGGATAATGATGGCGATTTGGATGCTTTTGTGGCTAATTATGGCGCGAATAGCCAACTTTGGCTAAATAATAATGGCACTTTTGCCAATAGTAATCAAGTTCTACTCAATAGCAACAGCCAAGCGGTGGCTTTGGGCGATTTGAATAATGATGGCTTTTTAGATGCGGTGGTAGGCAATGGGGCAAAAGGCACGAATCCCGCCATTGGTCAACCTGACATGGTTTTTTATAATAATGGGCAAGGGGTTTTTGACACCAACAAAAGTTTGGGCGACTCATCCTCAGCCCATGCCATTGCCCTGGCGGATTTTAATGCCGATGGCTATTTGGATGCGTACATTGCAAATGATTTTGGCGACCCAAGTGAAGCCAATCGCTTTGACCAACTATGGCTGAATGACGGTCAAGGTAATTTAGTTAAAAGTAAGCAAGTATTACAAGGCACAGAAAAAGTCGCCTCGCAAAGTGTGACGGTGGGCGATTTGAATAAAGATGGCTTCATGGATGTGGTGGTGGGCGTGAATGGCAATAATCTCATTTGGCTTAATAATGGGCCAAAAGATGGTTATCGGTTGGGCAAATATTCAGCTTTGCCCGAAGATCGATTTGTCAGGCAAAAATATCTGGCTAATCAAACCCTCTTTACGCCTTCAGATACCCGCGCAATTGGGTTGGGGGATATTGACGATGATGGTGATTTGGATTTAATTGAAACCAGGCATATTCCGACCACGAATGAGGCCAATATAAAATGGTACAATCAATATAATGCTGCTAGTAATGATAAAAATACCATTTTTGTTTTTGATAAAGACTTTAGTAATCTGACGCTGCCAGGCACGGCAGCAGTGGGGACTTTTGTGGGCGACCTTGATAATGATGGCGATGTGGACATCTTTATCTTGAATGAAGGCACTGATTATGCCTACCTCAACCGAGATGATTTGCAACCGATAGATACCATGCCGCCAACTGTAGCGGCTTTGGGCAATGGCACGGTCATCATGTCAGAACAAAATGTTGAGGATGTCGTTAGTGTTACATTTAATCGCGGCATTAGTCAAGCCACCGTAACGAACAAAACTTTTATCATTAATGGGCAGCAAGGCGGTTATTACGCAGGTACTTATCCCGCTGCCCCCATAAGCACCACCATTCAGTTTCGCATGCCGCCGCTTTCGGCCAACTTTTTCGCGGGCGAGTCGGTTTTTGCCAGCCTGCCCCGCGCGGGCCTGACGGATGCAACGGGCGCGGTGAAACTGCCTAATCCCTATACATGGCAATTTTTTGGCAAGGCGATTAGCGGGACGGGCGTTTTTAGTCCGTCTAAAGCCTTAACCAATATAGGTGATAGTCAAGATGTGGCGTTGGCGGATGTGGATGGTGATGGCGATTTAGATATTTTTATTGCCAAAAGTGACGGCAATAATCAATTGTGGTTCAATAATAATGGGGCGTTTCCCCCTAATGGGGCCACAATATATGGTAATTTTACCAACGCGGTTGTCCTCAATGATTTTGACCGTGATGGTGAGTGGGATGTTTTTTTAGCCCATAATGGCAATAAAGAGATTATCTACTCTTTCGCCACCGACGCGCCCGTCTCTAAAGTTTTTAGCGACACAAATACGACCCTGGATGTGGCGTTAGGTGATTTTAACAATGATGGGAATATGGATGTCTATGCCGTCAACTATGGTAGCCCTAGCATGGTGTGGAAAAATAGTGGCAGCTCACGTAATTTTATTACCAATACTATCGCCAGCAATAACCGCAATAACCAAGCAGTGGCCGTAGGGGATGTGAATGGTGACGGTTTATTGGATGCAGTGGTGGTTGGCAATGGCACAAATGAAGTGCAAATTGGCGACGGTAACGGTGGCTTTAAGTATAGTGGCCTGGCCGCGCAAACGTTAGGCCAGGGTAATAGTACCGATGTGGCATTGGCTGATTTTAATGGCGATGCTAAATTAGATGTCATTATTACGAATGCCGACCAAGCTGACCAGGTGTGGTATAACAATGGCACAGGTAATTTCCCTGAAAACAGCAGCCAACGGTTGACTACCTCTAGCCAAGCAGTGGGCGTGGCGGATGTGGACGCGGATGATGATTTGGATTTGTACATGGCGGTCAATGGCAAAAACATTATTTGGCTTAATGACCCTGATAAAAATGGCCTCCGTTTCACCCCTGGCGAACCCATGTCAACCAACCCGCTTATTAGCAACAATGACGAAAATAGTCAAGCCGTTGCCATGGGCGATGTGGACGGTGATGGGGATATAGATGCAGTGGTAGCGAATAAAACGGCTAATAATGTTATTTGGAGTAATATCCCCTGGCCGAAGTTGGTGATTAGCAAAGCGACCCCGTCCCTGGTGGCTAAGGCGGGTGAGAAAATTACCTATACTTTCACTATCACCAATATTGGTTCTGCCGTCGCCAAAAATGTCGTGATTACCGATAAAATTCCCCTCGGCGCGAATTATAACGTGGCCGTCGCTAAATTTGATAAAACCAGTAATCCCCTTCAATTAACCCAAATGGGCGTAAATTCCGTCACCCAAGTGAGTTTTTCGGTGGGCGTGTTTGATACGCTGACCGATACAATTGTGAATGAAGAGTATCGGGTTTCGTCAGGCGAATTAACTCGTAATATTCTCGGTACCTCGGTGGTCACGACACGGGTTGAAGTGCCGATTCGCGGCCTAACCTGGACAGATACTTTACCCGTAACGGGTTTTGTAAGTACGGCGGGCAGTACCAATCTCTATACTTTTAGTGCCAAAATTACGCCCATATTTGCCTCGCCAGGTGTGGACTATTATTGGACGAGCAGTGGTAGCCCTAGTAGTAAAACCAATCCCAACGCAGGCGCATCAAACCAGGTGGCCTTCTCATGGACAGAAGTGGGAACACATGTGGTGACGCTGACGGTAGAAAATCCGCAAACACCGCGCTTTGACCCCATCTTTGGGACGGGCTTCCGCATTACGCAAACTATCGTTATTCGACAGCGCGCCATTGAAGATTTAGCCATCACGGGGCCAGAAACGGGCCTCATGGGGCAATCTTACAGCTTTACTGGCACGGTCAGCCCCAGCGAAACCACGCCGCCCATCAGCTATACGTGGCGCACAAGTGAGCAACCAGACCTAGAGCTTTCAGTGGATAGCTTACAGCATACAGTAGCTTACAGTTGGACAACATCTGGTTTGAAAGTGATTACCCTAACTGGGGCCAATTTAGGCTCGGTGGTCACGGTTACGAAATTGTTCACCGTGCAAACGCCGCCCGCCCAAGTGGTCATCACTGGGCCAATCACAGGGCAGGTGTATTCAGCTTACACTTTTACGGGCAGAGTCAACCCGCTAACGACTACCGTTCCCTTAACATATATTTGGGAGGTGAGCAATCAAGCCACGCCCATTTATACCCAAACCAATGATTTAAGCGATACCCTCGTCATTTCATGGGAGGTCGCGGGATTACAGGTCATTACCCTAACGGCTATGAATGACGCGGGCCTGGTTTCCACCACCCACCTTATTAGCACCACCTTATTCGAGGTCTGCCAACCCATCAGCCAACCCCTCCTCACGCGCTTGCCCATTGACCGCCTCTCCACCGACACCCAGGTGCAATTTATGACCACCGTCACCCAGGGCGACCCGTTGAGTTATAGTTGGAGCGTGAATGATGTGGCGTTATCTAATGAAATAAGTAGCACGTTGGCTTATCAATTTGACACAGCCATGACCTACACCGTTAGCGTAACAATTTACAATGAATGTAGCAGCGAATTTATCACCCAGGAAGTCATGGTAGAGGACATGAGCCAAAAAGCCGACCTCATGCAATCGGCCAAAATGGTCAACTCCACCTCGGCCTTGCCAGGCGATGTTCTGACCTACACGCTCATTCTCCGTAATGTCAGCGACATCTCGGCCACCAATGTGATGTTAAATGACCCCATTCCCGCCAATACCATTTATAAGGTTGGTTCAGCGCAAGCGAATGGTCAGATGATTGACGCGATTCCCTCCGCTGGCCCCGTTAGCTGGACGGGCGAGGTGATTTCTGGCACTCCCGTCATGGTGCAATTTGCGGTCACGGTTATCAGCATTACCGCCGATAACCCGATTAGTAATGTGGCAACAGTGACCTATAACGAGAATGAAGTCATCACCCTGGCGACGGAGTCACATTACAATAATGGTTACACCATGAGCATTAACGAAGGGGCATTATTTACGAATATTCCAACCGTGACCCTTAAATATAGCTGGCCTACTCCCCTCTCAGTGGGAGAGGGGCAGGGGGTGAGGGCAACCATCATCCAAGCGCAATTCAGCAATGATGGCGGTTTTGGCATAAACGGTAACACCGTAAATCGTGTTATTTCGTTAGCTACGCCCAACCCCAACCATGAACCTGACTGGCGATTAGCTGTTTTATCCCCCTCCGATTCGGGGGGGGTAGGGGGGGGTAATTATGTGTTACCTCGTCTGGTTTATGCCCGTTATCGGGACGAGTTTGGCCGCTTCTATGGCCCCGTAGTCGATGACATCATCTATGACCCCATTTCACCCACGTTAGATAGCGTTATGATTAACGGTGCAATGGCGGCGGATTTCCGTGAACGGCAAATTCAGCTTATCACATTGCGCCTAACGGTACATGACGATAATAGCGGCGTGGAAGCCATTCATCTGAG
>JAIFLK010000182.1 GCA_020049115.1 Chloroflexota bacterium
AAAAACATGCCCCGTTATTATTCATGATTTCCCTCGTCACGCTAGACGCGCTCATGGCAGCCCTGGCCTTTCTCTTTGGCTATCAATTGCGCCTGCAAACCGAGTATGAAAATATTCCACCTCTCTCCGCTTATAACACCATGTTACTGGTGCATGTGGGCGTGATTGTGGTGGCTTTCTTTTTCTATCGCCTTTATCATCGGGTACGCTCCCTTTCCGCCCTAGACCAATTCTATGCCATTTTTGGCGCGACCTCCGTTGGCACGTTAATTGCCATTGCGATTACCGCCATTTTTTTAAAGAATCAACTGGATTACCCCCGTTTGATGATGGTTTATACCTGGCTTTTAACCATTATTTTTACCACGTTAGGTCGCGCCGTTCAATCGCGCTTTCAACTACGCTTACAGGCGCGTGGCTGGGGGTCAGAAAATTTGCTCATTGTGGGCGCGGGGGAAGTCGGGCGGATGATATTGCAGAAAATCCAACGCAGCCCTGGCCTCGGTTATGAGGTGCATGGCTTCGTGGATGATGAAATGGAGGTAGACATAGTGCAGGGCAAACCCATTTTAGGCCACACCGAAAATCTGCCTGAATTGATTGAACAATATCACATCAATGAAGTGATTATCGCCATGCCTGAAATCTCCCACCCTGAGCTGCTCAAAATCATCAGCAAATGTGACCGCGCCAAAGTTGCCATCAAAGTATTTCCTGACGTGTTTCAAATTATGGCAAGTGAGGTTTCCATTGGTGATTTAGGTGGGCTACCCCTTTTGACAGTGCGCGACATTGCCTTACGCGGGTGGCGATTGACCCTCAAACGAGCCGTAGACATGCTGGGTAGCGGATTGGCACTCATTTTCCTCTCGCCACTCATGATGCTCATTGCCATTTTTATTAAACTGGATTCGGCGGGGGCAGTTTTTTACTTTCAGGAGCGCATGGGGCTAGACGGGGAAGGTTTTTTGATGATAAAATTTCGTTCCATGCGGCCTGATGCCGAGGTACAAACGGGCGCAGTTTGGACGGTGGAAGCCGATAGCCGCCGCACGCGCCTCGGCACATTTTTACGCCAATTTTCCATTGATGAATGGCCGCAATTTATCAATGTACTCCTCGGTGACATGAGTTTAGTTGGCCCACGCCCTGAGCGTCCCGTCTTTGTGGAACAATTTAGGCAAAAAATTCCCCGTTACATGGACCGTCACCGTGAAAAAGCAGGGCTAACGGGCTGGGCGCAAGTCAATGGTTTGCGAGGCAATACCTCCATTACGGAGCGCACCAAATACGACTTATGGTATATTGAAAATTGGTCATTAGCCCTCGACTTCCGCATCATGTTGCGGACTATCGTTAGCATCATCAATGACCGCAACGCCTATTAGCAACATGTTTCCACCTGTAAATTATTAGGTGATGGGAAATCGGAGTCCGCAATCCTTTGCGGACAGCCCACAAATAATTGTGTTCTCCTAACCTAAATCCCCGATTTATTTACAGGTGGACATGTTTCACGTGAAACATGGTTGTCAATCACCAAAAACCGCGCCCGATGAGACCCTGGCTGCGGTTTTTTATTAATCGGCACTTTTGTAGGAGTCACACCGCTTGCTGTGTATTGGCACAGCAAGCGGTGTGACTCCTCTAAGTAACTTTTTTAGCCAAAGATAGACTTTATGGTAATTGCCTTCAATGTTAGACCTTTATCCTATTGCGTTTAACAGCGAATCTAATCAACAATGGCATTACCTGCAACCTTATCAAATTTTGTCTTAAACATTCAAAGGAGAACTTTTCATGAAACGCACAATTAACAGTTTGCCAACACTCTTCTTGGGTAGCTTTACTCTAGCCATGTTAGTCTGGCTCATGGTTTCACCCACCACTCAAGCTGCCCCGCCCCTCTCAGCCTCCCCCCTGATTCCAGGGGGAGGGGAAACTCACCTTAACCTACCATTCGCCATCCCTCGTATGGCAACCGTCACCCTAACTATCAGTGAACCTTTTGTCATTTTACCTCCTACCACCACCGTTACGATTGATTTTAATAATCCTGCTGATACAACTAAATTTAGTGCGATTAGTTTTGATGGTCGGATAGGGTTTCCTTACGTTGAGGATTACGTTCATCCCGCCCTTGGCGCAGATGGGGATAGTGAATTAAGGTTGAATGTTTCAGAAGGCAAGTTTGATGCTTCGATTGACCGTCAATTTGTCTACTTTTTCAAAGAGCCTATTACTGACCTTATTCAAATAGAGGTGGAAATCCTCGCTGCGCCTAAGGGAAAAAGCCAGGCAGCCGCAGGGATTGAGCTAAGAACATTGGGACCTACGAATAGTTCAACTAGCGCAGGCAATCCTAAAGTGTATCTTACCTTAGCGCGTGATGAAGCCGCCACCAGTTTAGGCCATCGGTTATGGACTGGTTGGCGATTGAGTAATAGTAATTTATTTAATCCAACCAGTAATGATTTGCTTGCTATGGGAGCGTTTCGGGTGCATGAACCTAACAATTATAAACCTGTTTGGCTTAGAATTACCCGTAACGGTAATACCTATCGTTTCTATTATAAAGATACCGCGGTAAGTCCGAACTGGAAACAGTTGTTAGGCACAACCACTGATGTCCATACCCTAACGGGGTCGCCTGTGGTTTATAATGTGGCTTTAGGTAATTTGCTTTATATTTCTTTATTTGGTGTATCTGACAATAACAAAGATAATCCCCGAACAATGGCCGATGCCATTTTTGATAACCTGACTTACATTTACACTCCGACCCAGCAAACAGATTTCTCTAATTGGACGACCACCGTGTATGGCAGTGCTACAGCCATCATCACCGCGCCCAACACCAATGCCACCGGGCAACTTGTCTTACAAAGTAACGGCAAAAGTGTGGCGGGGATTGATGACAATACCAGCAATTCGGGCTATGTCTTATTTTCCTATAAAAACTCGGTGGCTAGTACTACTCAATTTGAAACCTTAGTTCAGGTGAAGGCCGCACCCATTGCCGAGTCAGCCCTGGGTGGCTTAGAAGTTCGCAGCACCCTTGCCAGCAATAGCCCCAAACTCAGCTATGGCTTACAACGTGAGGGCAGTAACTACCGTTTATATGCCTACTCCCGCGATGACCTCGGCAATGTTACCTTAGTGATGAGTAGTACCGTGGTCAATCTAACCACCCCCATGTGGCTAAAAATTACCCGTGACCCTGATAGCAACATCTTCAATTTTTATCAGGCGCAAAATACCGCGCTGCCCTCATCATGGACACTTTACGCTACCACCAGTCTCAGCGTGACCAGTCAAATCTACAGTGGTTTGTTCAACACCTCTAATAGTGCCAACAGCCAACAAATTTCCCAGTTCGATAATTTCCAAATGACTGGGGCGGAGACTGCTGATGACCCTATCTCAGAGTTAACCATTCCCAATAATACCGGTGTGCCTAATCAAAACATTCCTGTCAACGCGACAGTTGCTACAGGCACAAACTTAAAATACAGTTGGAGTTTAGGTGATGGAAATACCGCAACGAGTAATCCTATTACACTTAATTATTTTAGTGTAGGAACTTATACGCTCATGGTCACCGCCACGAATAATATTAGTACCGCCACCACCTCCGCTACAGTCATTATCAAAGAAGTAGCCATTTCTGGTCTCAATGCGGTTAATAATAGCCCCAAAATCCCGCGACCTGAAGGCACAATCGCGACCACCTTTACCGCCACCGTTGCCGCAGGAAGTAATGTTTCCTATGCCTGGAATTTTGGCGACGGGCGCACGGGCTTAGGGCAAGTAGCCTCTAATTTATACCAAAATGCGGGGACATATACCGTGTTGGTTACGGCAACGAATAGTATTAATGTTGTCACGGCCACAACCATTGCCATTATTACGGATAATCCTATTCAAGGCATTGGCTTTAATAATGTGCCTAATCCAGCTTATGAAGGCACAGCAACCCGTCTCGCGGCCTATCCTTCACCTGATATTGCCCCCAAAGCCACCAATGTCACTTATACCTGGACACTGCCAGGAGGAGTTCTCACCTCTACTCGTGTCTTTTATTACACTTTCCCCCTCACGGGGAGTCCCCATATTGTAAGCGTCACGGCATGTAATAATGGAGGTGTTGACTGCAAAACTGTGGCTACCTCTATCATTATAGAACCTGTACCTGATGTGAAAATTACTGGATTTACTGCCACCGTAGATGCCCCAACCCCCATCGGGCAACCGACAAATTTCTCCGCCCAGGTCGTTAGCGGCACGAATGTCCTTTATCAATGGGAATTTAGTGATGGGACGATCTTAATGGGGCAAACGGTTAGCCGCATCTTAGCCATTGGTACATATAAAGTAACCGCCGTTGCGAGTAATAACCAGGGCTTCAAGGAGCAAGATATAAACTTTACAGTTTATGGCATCCCGAATATCACCCTCACCAAGAGCGCGCCCGAAGTGGTGAAAGTAGGTGAGCAAGTAAAATACACCTTAAATATCACCAATAGCGGCACAGATGATGCCTTTAATGTGGTGGTTACGGATACAGTTCCCGCCCAAGCCACTTTTGTTTCCAATAGTGGCGATCCCAGTGTGGGCTTTCTGACTGAAAATAGGGTCGTTTGGGACATTGGCACATTAGCAATAAACCAACATGCCACCATGTACCTCACGGTTGACCGCCCCACATCGGGACTTGTAACTAATAGTAATTATATTCTCATGGGGCTAGACCGTATTTCCCAAAGCATATCTTTGCAAGGCCCACCCGTAACCACCGATGTAGCTTATCCGCCCGTAGCTAATGCTGGTGCATTGCAAGATGTTCCCCCTGGCTCATTAGTGACGCTCAATGGCGCGGGCAGTTATGACCCCGATAAAAAGCCATTGACCTATTTTTGGCAACAAATAAGTGGTTCAACGGTCACACTCAGTGGTACTAACACCATGAGTCCCACATTTATTTCGCCCACCCGTTTAGGTGACTTGAAATTCCGTCTCACCGTAACCAACTCCAGTAAATTAGCGGATGACGAGACAGTTATTGTGCGCGTCAGCTATGAGCCGATTTTTGACATTACCAAGAGTGCGCCCGTTGAGGTAAATTACAACGATTTAATTACTTACACCCTCACCATTACCAATCGAGGCACTGCCCCCGCATCGCAGGTGATGATAACGGATGTCATTCCTACTGGAGGGTATTATGTAGCCAGTAACGGTGGTTTGGATGGTGGAGAATGGGTTGGTAACGCGGTTATTTGGTCAGTGGATAGCCTACCCATCAACAGCCATGTGGTCGTCACGTTAGCCATCACGGCGACCAATAACGTCATTAACCGTGATTATTCAGTGAGTTCAGCCGAGGAAGCTACAGCTAAAGGCAAAATTAGTCTAGTGACTCTGGTCAACTTAGCCCCCATAGTTAATGCAGGGCGTAAACAAACCATGTTGCCCAACATCCTGACCACCTTAGATGGGCGAAAAACCAGCGACCCTGGCAATCTCGCCATGACCTACCTGTGGACGCAAGTAGACGGCCCAGCCGTAACGTTAAATAACCCCACAAGTTTGCAGCCAACATTTACCACACCCAGCAATTTTGCTGATTTACGATTCCGTTTAACGGCCACGAACAGCAAGAATTTAAGCAATTTCGCCGAAGTTATTGTCAAAGTTGCTCCCTGGACAACGGTCGTTTATCAGCCCATTGAGTTTAGTTGTAGCGACTCCGAGGCAACCATTAAGGCCAAAGAAGCGGTTCGGGTGACCAATGAGAACTCTAGTATCTATGTTGGCTATCAAAACGCCCACAGCAGCCGCGACCCCATCACCATGAAATTTACCAATGGCAATCTAGATTGGTGTCGCACCGACTATGAAACTACAGCGCGTGATGGGGCTGGCTATGGCTTGTTATGGGACGGCAACAATGTGTTATACGGCGTTTACACCTCAGACGGTTCAGGCGACGGCAATGACTTCCGCCGCTTCTCTGGTTGGATAGAAAGTTACATTGAAAGTGCTAGAGTTAATGCAGGGAAGGAAGTGCCTGTAATCGCTAAAATTGACCCCGCCAATGGCAGCATCAGCCCTACCGAAATTAACCCTGAAGAGGGCCATGCCACCTTTATTACAGCCCTAGATTTTAACTACACCGTAAATAAAGTGGTGGTCAATGATTTGGCTCTGGATAACAATAATCTGGTAGTGGAGGCAACAGCCTGGGAAACGCCCCGTCAAACCAACAAACTCACCCTAGCCTGTAATGGTAAATTCCCCTACGCCTATAGTATTACCTTTTTACCCGATTTATCGCTACCCGTAGATGCCTCAGCGATAGGTTGTAAAGAAACCGTCACCCCGCCTGGTGTGGTCAGCATCGCAGGCTTTACCACAGGGTTTATTAGCAAAACTTACAACTTTAATGCTTCCGTTTCACCTTTCTATACTACCGCCCCTCTCACTTACACCTGGTTCCCCGAACCACTCATCGGGCAAGGGACAACCAAAGCCAGCTATCTGTGGCCTAAAGTGGGTGTGCAAACCCTGGTGCTAACTGTTGAGAATAGGGGCGGTTTTCTCACCCAAAGTCATCGTATTACGATTACTGACCCCTTAGCGGGCGTTATCACCATCACTGAAGTTAGCCTCACTGGGCCAATGACGGGCTTTATTAACATGGCTTACACTTTCAGTGCCACGATTAGCCCCACCTTTGCCACCCCGCCATTGGTTTATGGCTGGTCACCTGCGCCAAATATTGGACAAGGCACCTCTGAGGTTAGCTATCGCTGGCCGAATAGTGGCACACAAACGATTAACTTAATCGTCACAAACCTGCGCGGCGCAGTCTCCACTAGCGCGGTTATCACCATCAACGAACCACCCCCTGTTATCACTGCGCCGAGTTTGGTTACGATTAGTGGGCCGATAACAGGCAGGGTAAATACAGCTTTTAGTTTTACCGCCACTGTCAGCCCCACTGATGTAACTTTACCCCTCAGTTATACCTGGTCACCTGAACCCATAAGCGGCCAAGGCAGCAGCCAAGTCCAGTACAATTGGACAACAACGGGGACTCAAACTATGAGCCTCACCGTTAGCAACCAAGTGGGCCTGGCAACGGGTAGTTACACCATAGAAACCATGCTTACACCGACACTCAACCTTACGCCTACGGCTAAAGATGACTTCATTACCACAACTAGCAATACCGCTGTCACTATTGCCGTCTTAACCAACGACTCTGACCCTGACGCGGATACTCTCACCATTGCGGCAGCGAGTCCACCACAACATGGGGTCGTTACCGTGTTGAATGATACCCTCATGTACACCCCAACTACCGATTATGTCGGCGGCGATACCTTCACCTACACCATTAGCGATGGTCGTCAAGGTGAGGCCATGGCGACGGTCACAGTATTGGTATTCTCAGCGACTGAGCAAGTCATTGTCACACCCATTGAAGTGACAAAACCAACGACCATCACCGTTCCCACGCCAGGCGGCGAGGTTGTGATTGAAGTACCTGAAGAAATTACCACCGAGAATTTCATCTTGGTCTACAAAACACTTATGACCACCAGTCATGTATTGCCTAAAGGCTATGGTTTTGGCGGACAGTTCTTCATCCTGCAAGCCTA
>JAIFLK010000107.1 GCA_020049115.1 Chloroflexota bacterium
TTTTGCAGAATGGGAATACAACGGAAAATGGCGGGGGTTTACTTAGTCGGGCCACGCGGCTGAATTTGAATGTTTGTACAATTATTTCTAATACTACCACTCAAAAAGGGGGCGGTATCTACATTGACAGTGGCGAGGCGATTTTCGCATATGTCTCAGCGATGGGGAATCGCGCGGGCATAAGTGGCGGTGGTTTAGGGATTGGCGCAAATGGGAAGCTGTTTATGTCTGCTTCAGATGTTTTTAGTAATCAGGCGCAGAGTGGCGGTGGCATTTATAATGAAGGTGGCTTGGAGATAACTAATGCGGCAGTGGATAATAATCTGGCTACGGTAGGTCATGGTGGCGGGATTTATGTCGCTAGTGGGACTGCGGTAAACTTAACAAATTTAGCCTTGTTGCAAAATGTGTCTGAATTGAATGGTGGAGGGTTGTATTTTGCGGGGAGTAGTTCTGAAATACAACATGCGACCATTTATGGTAATAGTTCTAAATCAGGACAAGGTGGTGGGGTTTACAATGAATCGGGCAATGCTTTATTGATTAATGCCAGCATTATTGAGCATAATCGAGCCAGCAGTGGCGGAACAGGAGTGCAGGGGGCGGCGCAAATTAACAATACTATGCGGTGGGATAATTCCTATAGTGGGGTTACGGAAGGTGTCGGTAATCGGGAAGAGGACCCGTTGATTAAGGTAAATGGTTCATTTTTGTCCATTATTGCCGATTCTCCCGCCATTGATGCTGTGCCAATTTTGGCCTCACCCACAGGATTTGATGTTTTTGGGATAGGGCGGCCTAAAATGTGTAATAAGGATATGGGGCGAGAAGAATTTCGTCCCTATCGAGAGATGTTTTGGGGCTTGACTAAGAGTGTTCAAGCGGCGAGTGCCACTCAAGCGGTCACTTATACTTTTATGCTCACTAATGCCAGTCGAAATTTAACAAATAACTTCCCATATGATCTGTTATTTGCTGACCAAATTGGCACGGGTTATACCGAAACCATCAATTTGGTGCTGACGAGTACCAAAAATTGGGGTCGCATTGTGGGCGTGTCAGTGGCAACGAAGACGGAGGCCATTAACATTACGGCAGATGGTCGGCAGGCGAAATTTAATTTGCAATCAGGTCAAGGGGCGATAATTACGGTAGCTATCATTATTCCCAATGGCGCGAAAGCCTCCATTGATAATCAAAAGGATAGTTTTGATTATGTGCAATTATTTGCCAATCCGCAACATTGGAATCGTTATGGCCCACCTGAGTCCTGTGTAACCTTGACGGGTGATGATAAAGATTTGCCGTGGCCTAGCTCTATTGGCACGACGCGTGTCATTCCAAGTTATGACTTTGTGTTAGCTCCGCCGCAACATGGCTTTGCGTTGGCGGGAGAGAAGATAACCTACACTCATTACATTACCAATTTGGGCAATAGCGTGGATAGTTATTTGCTCTTCCCTAAACCAGGTTATTACGCCTCTGCCGAAATTATTCCTAATAGTGTCACCCTGAAACCAGGCGAAAGTCGCAAGTTTATCATGGTGGTTTCTATCAATGGCGAAGCGGCGAATGGGCTGCTAGACCATACCAGTGCCATTGCTCAGGTGGTTTTGCCTGTGGGTTCTGTGCCGATACAGGGTGAGGTGGTGGATGAAACGGATATTGGCTATCGCAATGGGACGCGTTATGTGTTGTTTGGCGAAGGGCGGGATTCGTTGGTGAATGAAAAAGAGGGCGCAGTTGACCCTGAAACGGTTGATTTATTGGATAATAACTGTACGAAACCTCTCATTGCGCCATGTGCCACGTTAGAGCAGGCTTTGACGCAAGCGAGCGATGGCGATGTCATCAAAATTGCGGCGGGGAGTTATAGCCGCACGTTGGTCATCAGTAAATCAGTGACGATTCAAGGTGGTAACAATAGTAATAATTGGGATTTAGTGCCGCCGCCCCATCTCACCTTTACCACCTTTATTGCGCCGCTACAAGGCCGCGCCGTCCAGGTGATGCCAGGCCAAACCGTGACGCTTGACCGCCTGGTGATTCAGGACGGCAACGCGACGGGCTTGGGCGGTGGGGCGAATAATGAAGATGTCGGCGGTAATATCTTTAACGAAGGCGATAGTTTGACCCTTAGCACCAACCGTATTTTTGGCGGACAAGCGGCGTTAGGCGCGGGCTTATATAGCCGCGACGGAGATGTTATTCTGCGTAATAACTTGTTCCATGATAACACAGGCGGGGCCGTTTATTTGCAGGCGGGGAAAGGGACATTTGAAAATAATGACTTTTTCCGTAACAGTGCGACTACAGGCGCGGCCATTCGTGTAGATAGCGGGGTGGCGTTATTGGCTCGCAATAATATCTTGGCGCAAAATGGGGCGAACTCCATTATGGCCGCGACGGGAACATTAGATTACAACTTGTATCATGGCGGTGATAGCGTGAGTGGTGGCGCGGCCACAGGCGCGAATAATGTGACGGGCGACCCGTTGTTCATTGGCGCAAATGATAGCCCGCCGAACTTGAAATTACCTGAAACATCACCCGCCGTTGATAAGGGCGACCCACTGACGAATATTGGCCTCATGCCGTTAGATTATGCCAACTCGCCGCGACGCTCTGGCCTGACGAATCGCATTGATGTTGGGGCGTATGAGTTCTTTGTGCCACCGTTGTTTGAGTTCAGCCCCGATTATGACGTGGTGGTGCCACTCGGTGAGGTACGGGTGTTAACTCATACCTTGACTAATCTTACAAATAGTTCGGACACGTATAACTTTACCTCTAGCAGCAGCCAACCCTGGGTAGTGGTCGATACGACCCCGAAAACGTTGGGGCCAAATGAAACGACCAGTGTATTAGCCACGGTCAGCGTGCCAGCCGATGCGCCATTGGGAACGACCAACTTAACGGTTATTACGACAACGTCATCAGCGAATGGACAAGCGTTAGTCTTTGTGATTGATACCATTGCGGCGGGAGTTGTGCCGATAAACCTGACGGTGGATGGGCCGCTTAATGGACAATTGAATGTGCCATATCGCTTTACGGCGACGGCGGGGCCGAGTAGTGTGGCGCAACCGATTACCTATACCTGGGAAGCGACGGGGCAAGCGATGGTCATTCATGGCAGTGGTAGCCTGACCGATATGGTGGATTTCACTTGGGATAGTGTCGGGACGAAGCAGATAACCATTACGGCGGATAACGGGCAAACCATTGCGGTGGTGAAATATCTGGTCAACATTCAAGCGGGGGCAATTATCCCCTTGTCGGCGCAGGTGAGTGGGGCAACGGCGGGCTTGATTAACTTAAGTTATGATTTTGTGGCAACGGTTAACCCCGAAGCCATTACGCCATTGACCTATATTTGGACCGCGAATAACCAAACTATCACCCATACAGTCAATGGTTTGACAGATACCGTTAGTTTTAGCTGGCCGACGGCGGGCAATCAAACGGTAAGCGTCAGCGTGAATAATGTTGAGGGAACGGCGGTGGCGAGTTATGTCATGATTATTACGAATGAGCCGCAGCCACCGAGTGAAGTGTTGATTGCTGGGCCAACGGCGGCGGTTTTTGGGCGAGACATGCTCTTTACCGCTTCGGTCAGTCCATTTACAACCACGCAACCCATCACCTACGTCTGGCAGGCCAGTGGTTTACTAAGCCAAACCATCGTGGTTGGGAGTGGCTTGGAAGGAAACGTTATATTCAATTGGGGCGCATTGACGGGAACGCAAACCGTGACCGTTACAGTGAGTAATGGTTCAGGCGTGGAGGTGCAGGATACCCATGAGATTTTCTTGAGCGAAACGGCGGTGCCACCGTTGGCGGTGCAACTGAGCGGGCCGCAAACGGGCTTGCTCAATACCAGTTATCGCTTTACGGCGACGGTCAGCCCCGATATGACGAGCCAACCTTTGAGTTTCAGGTGGAGCGCGACGGATAATCTAGGGGTGGTACAGAGTAATAATCTGATAGATAGCGTGGCCTTCCGTTGGAGTACGGCAGGGCTGAAAACTATCACGGTGGTGGCGCAGAATGAAGCGGGCATCGTGACGACAACCTATCAAATTGTCGTTGGCACAGTGATTCTGCCGCAAGCTCCGACTCAAGTGGAGATTATTGGGGCGACGGCGGGGTTGATTAACCAACCTTACACCTTCCAAGCGAATGTGTTGCCCATAACGGCCACGCAACCGTTGCTTTATAGTTGGCAAGTTACGGGCAACCCCACGATTCAAAGTTCAGACAATAATGTGATTTATACCTGGGCTACGCCAGGGACGTATCAAGTGATAGTCACGGTTTCTAACGGCCAGGGTAGCACCAGCCAAACTTTCACCGTAATTATTACAGCAGAACCGTTGCCACCGTTAGCGGTTAAAATTAAGGGAGTGACGGCGGGTTTGCTAAATAATAGTTACATTTTCTCGGCGACCACCAGCCCTATTACGACCACGCAACTTTTGACTTACATGTGGCAAGCCACGGGCAATCCTACGATGGCACGGCAACAAGGTAATTTGACGAATATCAACCAACTGTTGCAAAATGCGGTCAGCTTCCGTTGGACAACGCCAGGCATACAGGTGATAACGGTGACGGTGATGAATGGGGCGGGGTCAGCCACGGCTGTTTATAGCGTTAGTATGACGTTTGACCCGGTTGCGCCAACCAGTATTAGTGTTACTGGGCCTAATACGGGTGAAACGGGGCGAAATTATGCCTTTACGGCCACGGTGGCGGGGGACTTAACGACCCAACCTTTAACCTATCAATGGGAGGCCACAGGTTTAGCTACCCAACAACAGGTTAACAATCTGCAAGATGTGGTCATGTTCAACTGGACAGTTGCGGGCATGAAGTTGCTAACCGTAACGGCTAGTAACGGTGCGGGGCAAGTGGTTGGCACTTATACTATCAACTTGAAGTTAGGTAATACCACGACTTACTTGCCCATATTGCTGAAAAATCAAGCCTCGTTGCCAACGGCAACGGCAACGGTACCGAGTGGTAGTACGGCAACGGCAACGGCAACGGTACCGAGTGGTAGTACGGCAACGGCGACGGTACCAAGTGGGAATACCCCGACGGCAACGGCAACGGTACCGAGTGGTGGTACGCCAACGCCAACGGCAACGGTACCGAGTGGTAGTACGGCGACGGCGACGGCGACGGTACCAAGTGGTAGCACGGCAACGGCGACGGTACCAAGTGTTAATACACCAACGGCAACGGTACCGAGTGGTAGCACGCCAACGGCGACGGCCACGCCTGACCGCCCACCATTGCTCTTGCCTGATTTGGTGATTGATAGCTTCACCATTGATGATTTGGGAAGTGGACAGTATGAAGTAAATGTAGTAATACGTAATCAAGCGGCTTATGCCGTGCCAGTGGGTAATAATTTCTACTTGGGTGTTTATGTGGATGATGTCACCGTAGACCCGCCAATATTCTGGGGGTTGCAAGGGGCATGGTTTACGGCAGGAGCTAGTCGTAGCTTCTCGCAACAATTCACGGCGGCAGAGGTTGGCAGTGGGGCGCATACTTTCTTTGTGTGGGTTGACCCCTATAATGTGGTTTCTGAAAGTGACGAAACCAATAACATGCAACAACAAGGTGGTGTGGTCATTAACTCAATTAATGGCGAAAGTCGTGAAGCCCCTAGTCGGTCATCGTCTGGGCCATTACCCACCCCAACGGTGGAACAGTGATGAATGATGAGTGATGAGTGATGAGTGACGACGTGAAAGTTTTTTTCACTCATCACTCATCACTCATAGGACTTACGCAAAAATCGCGGAGTTAGCACGCCCTCGTGCTAACAGTGACACACGAGGGCGTGTGTCACTCCTCAAAATGAACGGTGTCACTCCTCAAAATGAACGGTTTTGCGTAAGTCCTAACTAAGTCGGAGGGATAAAAAAATGAAAAGTTGGTTTGACCTAAAAATTGTGATTTCGGTAATGATAGTTAGTCTGTTTGTTTTAGCCCTGGCCATGCCTGCGCCCTCGGCTCAGGCACAGGGGACACCCAAACCCACGCCCACCAATGCCCCGATGGGAGGTAAGGATAATAATAATAATGATGATGCTAACCATCAGGGCAATGGGCATGGGGATAGTAGTAATATTACGGCGAATCCCGCCGCCGAGAATAGTAGTCAGAGTAGCTCGTCCGCCGATTTGTCGGGCCTAGTTTTTAACTATTCGGCTAAGGCGGGGCAGGGCGGGGTGGTGGTGCGCTTGCAAGGTGAGGGTTGGCAGGCGGAAACCACTACCGATGCGAGTGGGTTTTATCAATTTAGCGGTTTGGGTTATGGTCAAGCCACCTTGAAAGCCCAATTGCCGCCAGGCTCTTATGCTGTAACCCCTGATTGGGTGGTTAATCTTATGGCAAATCAACCCCAAACGGTCAATTTGGGCTACTATGTGGGGAGTTCTTCGCCATTGCCGGTGCGAGTTTCTAGCCAGCTTAAGGGGCAAACCCTCTTCATTGAGGTGGTTAATTCGCTGAGTGACGCGGTGACGAATGGACGCTTGGAAATTCGTTTGCCGAGTGGTTTTGAGGCTTTGCCCACCATGAAGGCCACGCAAGGAACGGTGATGTATGGTGTAACCACGCAACGGGTGCAGTTTGAGACTTTGGCGGCGGGCGCTAAAGTGCAAATTGAAGTTCCCTTCCAAGAGTCATCCCAAGCACAAGGGGCAGGCGTGGTTCCTGCAACTTATAAGGGGGCCGTCCCGCCGCCCGTCTTTCGAGTCAGTTTTATGTATGACCAGCAACAGACCCCACAGTTGCTCATCTTTGCAGGTGATGGTACATTCTTTAATCGTGTGGCTGGCGCGGTGGTTGAGACCGTGACCCGTGCCGCCGCAACCACCACCATGACCACTGCGGCTACTACTACTAGTGCAGTCACAATCACAACCGCTATGACTATGGCGACAATCTTAACCCCCACCACAATGACTAATACGGCTTCACAACCACCGATGCTCATTCCCACCACGGGGTATCAAACCACCTATGCCACCTCACCCACATTATTAATGGGGTTGATTTTCGGGTTTGGCTTGGTGGTGTCGGGTTGGTGGTCTTTACGTAAAAAACGCTAATTGTCATTGGTTATTAGTCATTGGTCATTTGTTTCCTGACCAATGACCAGTAACCAATGACAAATGACCAATGACAAATGACTAGTTATATTGAAAGTAAGACCCAAGATGGTAAAATTTTGCGAATAGAAGTTGAACCTACGACCAAAGGCGTTGGTTTTGGACACAAAGCAACCTCGGTTGAGGGGACCGCTTTGGCTGACGCTTACCAGCAAACCATGCAAACTGTCGAAATCTGTGCGGCGGGATTTGTGCAGACGCTCCAGAGCCTCGCCGTGCCACCCCAAAATGCCTCCATTAATTTTGCCATTAAAATTGATAGTGAAGTGGGGGCCATGGTTGCTAAATCAGGCGAAAACGCGCAGTTTAAGGTTTCGCTCAGTTGGAAACAACCTGAGCCTGAGAAAGATAAAGCGGCTGAATAATTAGTGATTATAAGTTCTGTGGAAGACCTCACAGGTTTTTAAAACCTGTGAGGTCTTTTATTTATTAAATGTATGTTTGTTAATCAACTTATTATTGATTTAGCCCAAACCGCGCGGCCCATGAATCCTAGAGAGAAGGCCGAAATATTACATCATGTATCACTTGCTTCTTTTGCGCCTGATTTGCTAGAGGTTGATGAGTCATTATGGGGTGGTTTTTGGCAGGGCGATGTTATTTCGCCTGGCTATTGTTTGCCTGCGGTAGAGCTTCATTTATTACGGGCGATGCGTTTGGATAAAAGCTGGCCTGAAACAACCACCGTAGCGCAATTTTTGGCCGATTTGCGCCCCGATAAACCAAACGCCCAAGTGGAGATTACTTGGGCGGGGGAACAGCCATGCGCGGTGGTGACGACGGTGGCCGATGATTATATGACGGTGGTGCGGTATAATGCGCTGACGGGCTATCTTGAGGCGGGGTATCGTTTATATAATAGACATTATACCGATTTAGGGTTTTTGTAGGGGCAATGCCTTGTGCTTGCTCCCATTGTGGGCAGGGACAAGTCCTGCCCCTACGAAATAACACCTCATTTTTTAATCGGTATAATGTTTAATGAACCCGACTTAGTCATCAGGTGACTTCAAGTCACCTGATGACTAAAAGGCTTCGCGTTTTTTCGCCTGACTTCGCTTTTTCGCGGTCTAATTCCCTCGCAGGAACAACCAGCCGAGCGCGGCCAAAACGGTGCTTAAGGCACAACCCACGACGGCAAACATTAAGCCACAAGCAATGGGGGCGTAACCTTGTTGAAATTGACGGTCATCGACGTTGAGCATAATTTTCTAGTTGCTCCTGTTGCGTTATTTTATCTTGCCAAAAGTCCATGGCCTGGCATTTACAGGCTTTGGCTTGTTTGGCATGGCCAGGCCGATAACTGTGGGCGCAACTTTGGGCCATGCCACCCCAAAAAGCGGGCGCGGAGTGATGGACATGCCACCAATTGCCTGGCCCACCACGATAACCACAATTATTCGCCATGGTTTGTAAATCAAAACTCGTCCCTAAACTTTCGGTGGGAATAGGTTGCGAAATAATACAGCCATAGCGTTGGTCAAAAATACAAGGGCGCGGCACCTGGGCAGGTTTCCGCCAGAAAAAGCCGAGTCGTTTTAAGTAACTCCAGATATTATACAAAAGGTTGGTTATCTCCCTACTTGCTATACTCAGTATATCAAGATTTTACCCCCTCACCCCTACCCTCTCCCAATGGGAGAGGGAGTATCTTGTCTCCCAATGGGAGAGGGGCGGGGGTGAGGGGAATTTAGTTGTTGAACCCAAATCTTGATATACTGATACTGAGCGAGGGCATGAATTAAACTTTTCAGGAGTGCGAAAATTTCATTTTCGCTGTCAAAATGAAATTTTGACACTCCAGTTTATGCCCTCTCGCACTCCAGTTTATGCCCTCTCGCAGTATAATTATAGCATGGCTCATTCTTAGGGTATAATTAGTATGTACTGCGCGAGGTCATGAATTAAACTTTTCAGGAGTGCGAAAGTAAAACTTTCGCCTGTCAAAATGAAATTTTGACACTCCAGTTTATGCCCTTGCGCATGTGTTGCCATGAACAGACAAGAATGTCTGTTCTACCGTCGGTCAGACATTCCTGTCTGTTCATAGGGGCTTAAAATGACTCCCCTGTAAGAAGGGTATTTTGGAGTGCAAACCTTTAGGTTTGCCCCACCACAGAGGAGCAAACCTGAAGGTTTGCACTCCTTTTTGCAGTAGGGGCTTAAAATAACATACAAAAACTTACACGGGAGTGCAATGGTTTTAGCTGTTTCACTCCTCCTGACAGGTTTAGATTAGAGTTTATAGCGATTAAAAAATCGTTGACATTTTGTAGGGGCAATGCCTTGTGCTTGCCCCCATTGTGGGCAGGGACAAGCCCTGCCCCTACGAAAATCATTACAATGTTTATTACAAGGAGATAACGAAAATTTCGATGAGTAACATGGACATTCGTCAAAAAGCAGAAAAATTGGTCAATGATTCAGTTAGCCATTTAGCGGAAGAATTTAGCTCAAATGAGGATATTCAAACGCTTATCCATGAATTAAAGGTGCATCAAATTGAGTTAGAGTTACAAAATGAGGAGTTGCATCAGGCGCAGGCGAAAATTTTGGCGACCCAAAATAAATATTTTAACCTTTATAACTTCGCGCCTATCAGCTACTTTACTTTTGATAAAGAAGGGGTCATTATTGAGGTGAACTTAAAAGGGGCGGAGTTATTAAAGCAAAATCGGCAACATTTATTACGAAAGCCGTTCATGCTTTATTTGCAAAATAGCTCCCATGAGACCTTTTATCAGCACCGTCAGGCCGTTTTTAATAGTGATAAATTGCAAACTTGTGAATTAACATTGCGTTTTTTCCCTGCGACTACTAAAATGGTCTATATTGTGGTAGAAAGTGTTTTAGTTACAAATATGACGGATAATGGCTGGCAGATCCATTCGGCGGTGATAGATGTGACTGAACAGAAAGAGACGCAGGCCAAACTAAAGAAATATTATGACCAATTGGAACAATTGGTGGCTGAAAGAACGGCTGCCTTAACGATTACTAACGAACAATTGCAACTCGAAATTCAACAGCGTCTCCTCTCAGAGCAGGAATTGCGCCAGAGTAAAAATTTGATTACGGCTATTTACGATACGATGCACACCGGCATTTGTTTAACCGATAGTCAGGGACACTTTGTAGATGTTAATGCGGCTTATACTCGCATCTATGGTTACTCGCGGGAGGAACTTATTGGGCAGCATTTTACCATGGTGGTTATACCAGAGCAGCATGAAGCGGTTATTAAATTGTATGATGATTTTTTGGTGGGGCGGCCTGAAATGCCAGCAGAATGGCGGGTGAGGCGCAAAGATGGCCAGGAAATTATCATTGATGTGACGGCAAACTTGTTAGTGTTTGATGAGCAACACTGTTTTAAGGTCACGGCCGTTACTGATATTACGGCGCGTAAGAAGATAGAAGAGCAGTTAAAGCATCAAGCCTATTATGATGGGTTAACTAATTTGCCGAACCGTATTTCATTTATGTTGCATTTAGATAAGGCGATTCAAAAATCGAAGCAACAGCCTGAGTTGATGTTTGCGGTTTTATTTCTTGACCTGAATGGGTTTAAACTCATTAACGATAGTTTAGGCCATTTGGCGGGAGATGAATTGTTGATTGCCATTGCGCGTCGATTGCAAAAATCGGTGCGTCCAGCAGATGTGGTGGCGCGTTTAGGGGGCGATGAGTTTACGGTTTTGGTGAATGATATTAGCTCTATTGCCGAGGCGGAGCAGGTTGCTGACCGTATTAATGTGGCGTTAGCCCAGCCGATTAATTTGTTAGGCCAGCCCATTTTCACCTCCGCCAGCATTGGCATTGCTTCTAGTCGTGACGGCTATAACCATGCGGCGGAATTATTGCGTGATGCGGATACGGCCATGTATCAAGCCAAAGCCAGTGGGCGGGGGCAACATCAACGCTTTGAAAGTGCGCAACATATTAAGGCGGTGGCGCGCTTGCAGCTCGAAAATGAGTTGTGGCAAGCCCTACAGCAAGAGCAATTTATCTTACATTACCAACCCATTCTGGAGTTAGATAGCAGCAAAATTACGGTTTTAGAAGTTTTAGCGCGGTGGCAACACCCTGAGAAAGGGTTACTTTTACCTGCTGAATTTTTAAGCTCGTTGGAAGAGATGAATGCCATGTTATCTTTTACCCAGCAAATCACGCGGGTGGCGGGTAAACAATTGCAACAATGGCACCGTGAGGGTTGGCCTCATTTGCGCCTCGCGCTGAATGTTTCGCCTGCGGTCTTAAAAGATGGGCAATTTGCGGATTTTATCAAGCAATTCTTACAAGAGATTGATTTAGACACGGAGTCTATTTTATTAGAAGTGGTTGAAAGTTCCGCCTTAAGACATGTTATAAATAAGGTTCGTGGCTTGGAGCAATTAGCTGAGTTGGGCTTTAAAATCACGTTGGATGATTTTGGCATGGGTTACGGTTCATTGCTATTGCTCAAAAATTTGCCGTTAAATGGCTTAAAATTAGGGCGAACTTTTGTGGCAAATATTGGGCAATCGCTGGCTGATGAAGCGATTATTATTGCCACAATTAACTTGGCGCATGAATTGAAGTTAATGGTGGTGGCGGATGGCGTAGATACAGCCGCGCAACTGGCTTTTTTGCAGGAGCATGGCTGTGATAAAGCTCAAGGAAATTGGGTGGGCAAATCGATGGCGTTAACCGAAGTTAGGCAGTTATTAGCAGGAGAGGAAGGGAATAATCTATGGAACAAGATGTAACAAAGTTTTACATTGTAGGTATTGGTACTTCCGCGGGTGGGCTAGAAACCCTAGAGAAATTTTTTAGTAATATGGCTGCGGATAGTGGGTTGGCTTTTGTGGTGGTGCAACATTTATCGCCCGATTATAAGAGCCACATGGTGCAGTTGTTATCTAAACATACCGCGATGCCAGTTTATGAAGTGAATGATGGCGTGCAAATAGTGCCTAATTGTATCTATTTGATTACGCCTAAGAAAAATATGACCATTTTCCACCGCAAATTATATCTGCGAGATTATGGGCCTGAGCCAGGCTTGAATTTGCCAATTGATGTATTTTTGCGCTCTTTGGCCGAAGATGTGAGTGATAAAGCGATTGCCATTATTTTGTCAGGCACGGGCAGTGATGGCACGCGGGGTATTCGGGCGATAAAAGAGGCGGGTGGCATGGTTATGGCGCAAGATGACTCGGCCAAGTTTGATGGGATGCCGCGCAGTGCGGTGGCGACTCAGTTGGTTGATTACATTTTGCCCCCTGAACGGATGCCGATTGAGTTACTCAAGTTTGTGCAACACCCGCGTGCTGCCACCGACGCGGCCATGCAATCGTTATTAACTGGGGACGAAGATAGTTTGAGTAAAATCTTTGCTTTGTTGCGAACTCATAACGGAGTTGATTTTACTTATTACAAACCTAATACGGTGGTGCGACGGATTGAACATCGCATGGGGATTAATCAAATTGAGAAATTGAGCAACTATCTGCAATATTTGTATCAATCTAAAACGGAAGTTCAGGCATTACATAAAGAATTATTAATTGGCGTGACGAAATTCTTTCGTGATACTGAGGCGTTTCAATTTGTACAGGATAAAGTTATTCCCGCTATTTTTGAAGGTAAAGGTAATCGAGATCAAATTCGGGTGTGGGTGGCGAGTTGTTCAACGGGTGAGGAGGCGTATTCTTTGGCGATTCTCATTCGTGAATATATGGAACGCACCAAGACCTATCTGGATGTGAAGATTTTTGCGACGGATATTGACCAAGATGCGTTGGATTTTGCGGGGCGAGGGGCATATTCCGAAAGTATTGCGGCGGATGTGTCATGGGAACGGTTGCGTAATTTCTTTATTAAAAAGGGCGAGACGTATGAAATTATGCGACAAGTGCGGGAAATGGTTATTTTTGCTCAACAAAATCTGATTATTGACCCACCTTTTTCTAAAATTGATTTAGTCACTTGTCGTAATGTGTTGATTTATTTTCAGCCTATATTGCAACGCAAGGTTTTATCCACCTTTCAATTTGCCTTAAAGCCAGAGGGATTTTTATTTTTGGGGAGTAGTGAAACCGTCGGCGACCAGGATACTTTTTTCTTGTGTCGGCACAATAAATGGAAAGTTTATCAACATAAAGGCTTTCGCCCGTCATTTTCTGACCAGCCTCATTCGATGCCTTTGGAGCGCGCCCAACTCCCCGCGCCCAAATCGGCGAGCTATGTGGCCGCCTCAACGAACCTGTTTGATAACCGTCGTACGGCTGAAGACACGTTCAAAAATTTAATTACGGGTATTTTGCCGCCATGTGTTATTGTTGATAAAAATTATGATATTGTACATGCTTTTGGCGAAGTGGGGCAATTTTTACAACTACCAACGGGCTATAACATTAGCATGAATTTGCTGAAAATGGCGCATCAAGATTTAGCGGTGGTGCTGAGTACGGCGTTGCATAAAGCCTTTAAAGATAACCAAAAAATAACGTATAATAACATCCACCTGAAAAATGGGGCGCAGGTCAGGCAAATTCATTTAACGGCCAAGCCGATTGTTACCGATGGTCATACTCGTTTAGGGGCGGTTATTTTTGAGTTAATTACTAATGTTGAAACTCAGGAAAACGTCACCAAATTCGACTTTGACCATAATGCCAGCCAACGCATTACTGATTTAGAGCAAGAGTTACAATATACGAAAGAAAATTTACAGGCCACCATTGAGGAATTAGAAACTTCTAATGAGGAATTACAAGCAACGAATGAAGAACTTTTAGCTGCCAATGAGGAGTTACAAAGCACCAATGAGGAGTTACAATCGGTGAATGAGGAGTTAATCACGGTTAATTCGGAATATCAGGCTAAAATTCAGGAGCTGATTGACCTGAATAATGACCTGAACAACCTCTTCAACAGCACCGATATTGGCATTATCTTCTTGGATGAAAATTTGCGAGTGCGTAAATTTACCCCTGCGGCGCAACAAAATATTAACTTATTAGCACAAGATATTGGCCGCCCCCTACAGCATCTGTCTCATAATTTTCATACCTTTGATATTGTTAATATGTCAGAACAGGTCATAAAAACGCTGGAGCAGGTGGATGAGGAAGTTCAAAATAGCCTGAGTCGTTGGTTTAGGCTGAAAATATTACCTTATCGTACTTTAGAGAATACAGTTAAAGGGGTTATTATTACCTTGATGGATATTACGGCCTTGAAGCGCACGGAAATGGCTTTAACCGAGAGTGAGGAACATTTCCGTCGGTTGACCGAGTCAACCGTAGAAGGGGTGGTTTTTCTGGAGGGGGGTTACGTCATTGATAGTAACCCTGCTTTTTCTAGCATGTTTGGCTATAAATCTGCTGAAATTGTCGGTAGAAATTTTGTCGATTTCATCGCACCGCAATTTCAAGCCCAATTGTTAAGTTTTAGCCAAACTAATTATGATAAACCCTATCAAATAAGCGGGGTTAAAAAAGATGGCACGGTTTTCCCCCTGCAAATTCAAGGCAAGGAAACTCATTATCAAGATCGGCTTATTCGGGTGAAGGTGGTGCATGATTTAACATTACAATGTAATTCATGCCCTGTTTATAATCATGTCCCTACCCGTCATCATAAGGAAGATAATTTGCTCCTGCCAGAGAAGTAAATCAGTAAAATTCGCTTATTTTGCGCTATGAAATTTATCAAGATAGCGTTTTATAACAATTAGCAAATAACGCATGTCTACGGGTTTGGAGAAATGTTCATTTGCGCCCACATCTAATGAATGTTGTTTATGTTTAGCATTGGCCCAGGCCGAAGTCACAATAATGGGAATATGGGCGGTGGTTGGTTCAGCCCTAATCGCGGCAATGGCCTCAAAACCGTCCATACGCGGCATCCGTAAATCCATTAAGATGAGGTTAGGTAACCATTCTTTCGCTTTATTAACCCCTTCCAGCCCATCGGTGGCAAAATCAACTTCAAAGCCACTGGCCTTAAGGTTAAGTGTCATGATTTCCCGTGAGTCGGGGTGGTCGTCTACATAAAGTATTTTTGCCATAATTTATCTTAATTAAAAATTAGAAATTACAAATTAGAAACCACCTTGAATTTTCAATTTCTAATTTCTAATTCATAATTTCTAATTGCTCTTTTCATCGCGGCGATATGGGCGGGCGTGCTGCCACAACAGCCACCAAGTAATTTCACCTGTTGCCGCGCCAATTGGCGCGCATAGTCCGCCATAGCCTTTGGTGTAATGTCATAAACTGCAACAATTCCTGTTTCATCTAAATGCGGCAGCCCCGCGTTCGGTTTAGCCACTAAAACCGCATCGGGCAGGGCGATTCGCATTGCCGTAATCATTCGCAAATCATTCGCTAACGTAGCACCACAATTCACGCCCACCGCCGCCACGCCCATGCCCCATAACCGTTGCGCCGCCTCCGCCGCGCTCACGCCTGTCAGGGTGCGGCCATGCTTATCAAAACTCATCGTTACGATAATCGGGACATGACGAACCTGTTGCGCGGCAGTGATAGCGGCCTCGGCTTCCTGCAAATCACTCATGGTTTCAATCTGGAAGCCATCAACGCCGCCCGCTACCAACGCGGTCACTTGCTCGACAAAAAAAGTCACCGCTTTATCAAAAGTCAATTCGCCTTTAGGCTGCATGAGCAAACCCGTTGGCCCGATTGAGCCTAACACAAAATGACGCTCACCCGCCACCTCACGGGCTAACCTGGCCGCCGCCAAATTTACCTCAGGCACCCAATGTCCCATATTTTCCAACTCAAGGCGGGCGCGGTTGCCACCAAATGAGTTAGTCAAAATGGCCTCAGAGCCGCTATCTAAATAGGCTTGATAATGTTGCTTAATGAGCTTGGGTTGTTCCAAATTCCATCGCTCTGGGGCGCGGCCAAAGGGTAGCCCCAGGCTTTGGAGTTGCGTCCCCGTTGCGCCATCTAATATAATTATCCCAGGTTGCTTTAAGCGTTCCGTGAAGGTGATTGGCATGGTATAAGTCAGCCTTTATAACGTTTTAAACGTTATAAAGGCTAAAATGATTTTCTCAAATATCCTACCGTTATTTTGGGTAAACGGCAAATTAGTTCTATAATCTGAACATAATGAGGAGTCCAAATCTTTAGATTTGACCGTCAAATCTAAAGATTTGGACTCCATAAATAAAAGTTCTCACATTTTTATGACAAAAATCAAAGGCATTATTTTCGACCTCGGCGAAACACTTCTTCATTTTAGCGGCGATTGGTCTACCGTTGTCCGTCAGGGCGCGGCGGCCATGGGCGAGTGGTATCTGCAAAAGAAGCGCATTAAACTTGACCAAACCATGTTGGCCGAAGCGTTTATTACTGAACGTAAGGCTGGCCTCGTGTTAGCCATGCAAACCCAACGGGAAGTGACGGCGCAGGCCGCGTTGAAAGAAGCCTTGCTCAAAATAGCCGCGCCACCCCGTGCCTTAGCCATCGTAGATGAGGCCATTAAGGTTTATTTTGAACCCGAAGAGGCCGCATGGCAAGTGTATGCTGATACAATTAACACGCTCAAAATGCTCAAAAAACAGGGCTATGCGCTCGGCCTGTACTCCAACGCCACCGATGACCTGTTGATTCAACGGCTGGTTAATCAAAATCGCTTGCGTCCCTTGCTCTCACCCACTTTTTCCTCCGCCACATGGGAATGGCGCAAACCGCGCCCTGAGCCATTTTTGCTCATTGCCCAACGCTGGGGCTTTCAGCCGTCAGAAATTGTGATGGTGGGCGATACGCTCAACGCCGATATTCTCGGCGCGCACAACGCGGGCATGTCTAGTGTTTTAGTGACCATGAATGAAGCTCCTTCAAATGAGGACAATCGCCACCTTCACCCCACCGCCAC
>JAIFLK010000180.1 GCA_020049115.1 Chloroflexota bacterium
TATTTGCGGGCTGTCCGCAAAGGATTGCGGACTCCTGCCAGTCATAGCAAAAGTGTAACTCTCAAATAAAATGCAGTATAGGACTTACGCAGAACCCTCACCCCGACCCTCTCCCACAGGGCGAGGGAGTAAAACTTCCCTCCCTTTGGGGGGGACTGAGGGGGGATTTTGCCTTTTGGCGTAAGTCCTATGAACAAAGTAATAGTCATGCATAAACGTTATTTGACCACAATAATGATGAATTGAAAAGAAAAGATGCCTAATTCCATCATCACAACTAAATTACATGTACCGCCCCATTCACCTGATTTAGTCCCACGCCCACGCTTAGTGGCGCAATTAAACCAAAACGGTTTTTATAAATTTACTCTCATTTCTGCTCCAGCAGGTTTTGGTAAAACCACCATGATTAGCCATTGGCTAAAAAACCAATCGCTGCAAGTGGGTTGGCTGTCATTAGACGAGAATGATAATACACCCATTCATTTTTTGGGTTATTTAATTGCTGCTTTGCGCCCTTTTGCCCCCCATATTAGAGAAGTAGCCCAAGAAATTGGGCAAATGTCTCAAACCTCATTCAGTGACTCGCTCATGTCACTCCTCATCAATGATTTATCTCAAGCCATTCACCCTTTTACCCTGGTGTTAGATGATTACCATGTCATTACAAACCAAGCGATTCATGAATTGATGAGCTTTCTCTTAACCTACATGCCGCCCCAAATGCGCCTGATTATCATCACTCGTGTGGACCCACCGCTGCCATTACCGCGCCTACGCGCCCGACGACAATTGGTTGAGCTACGGGCCGATGATTTACGCTTCACTGTAGCGGAGACCACTGAATTATTGAATAAAATTATGGGACTTAATCTCACCGAAACTGAGATTAGGGTGCTAGATAAACGGACCGAAGGCTGGATAACGGGCTTACAATTGGCAAATTTAGCCATGCAACGGTATAAAGATAAAGCTGAGTTTATTAATAATTTTAATGGCAGCCACCAATATATTTTGGATTATTTAAATCAAGAAATATTAAGCCAACAACCGCCTGCAGTTCAAACATTTTTGTTAAAAACCGCGATTCTTGGTCGTTTAACTGCATCTTTATGTAATGCAATAACGGGGCATGATGATAGCCAACAATTTTTAGATTTGTTGAGTCGGCTGAAC
Source organism: Chloroflexota bacterium (assembly GCA_020049115.1). Taxonomy (GTDB): domain Bacteria; phylum Chloroflexota; class Anaerolineae; order 4572-78; family J111; genus JAIFLK01. The sequence continues at coordinate 1,177 of JAIFLK010000180.1, forward strand.
CTATTTTTAATCCCCTTAGATGACCAACGGCAATGGTATCGTTATCATCAACTATTTGCTGACCTTTTGTATCATCAGCTAAAAACAACCTACCCCGACCATGAAATTATCGCCCTGCATCAGCACGCGGCGCGGTGGTATCAAAGCCATGACCAACTCCATGAGGCAATTAACCATGCGATTATTGCCCAAGATATTGACTTGGTGGAGGAATTAATTACCACTAAAACCATCCATAAGCAAGTGAATATGCTTGACCTGCTTAATTGGTTAGACAATTTACCTGAAGCCTGGGTTGCACCACGCCCTCAACTTAATATTATGTACGCTTGGGCTAAATTTTCAACGGGACACTTTAGGCTGGCCCAAATTTATTTGCAACGGGTAGAACAACATCTCGGTTTAACCGACGATAATTTTATTAGCTATTTTGAGCAAGATTTACCCGAACAACAGTTATCTTTATTAACGGGCGTAATTGCCTTAAAAGCGCAAATATGTTTAATTCAAAATGACATTGAACGAAGTATTCACCTCTCTCAGTTACTATTAAGTAAAATATCCTTAGATGCGCCGCTGTGGCGACGGGGAATCATAACCTTAAATCTTGGCACCGCTTATTGGCTTTTAGGCGACCTGCAATCAGCCGACCAGGTACTCCGACAATTCAAGGATGCCCCACCAGGCGATGGCCTCAGCGCGATTATTGCGGCTAATAATTTAGCAGAATTACAACGCATGTATGGGCAGTATCGGCGAGCCGCCATTCTTTACGAACATGTATTACAAAAAGCCGATACCGAGCAACTAAAATCACTCCTCATGATTACGGGCATGGCCCATGCCGAATTAGGCAATATTTTGTATGAATGGAATGATTTAGCAGGGGCGCAGTATCATCTCACTCAAGGGGTCAAATTAGGGCGCGAAGGGGCGGGGTTACGAGTGTTAATGGTGGGCTATTTTGGTTTAGGCAAAATATATTTGGCTGAAAAAAAATATGCCGAAGTGCTTGAGATTATCACTGAACTAGAACAACTTTTACCGCTTGATAGTAGTTCCTTGACTTCATTTATTAAATTGTTACAGGTACAGTTATGGTTAGTGCAAGGTGATGTGGAGTCAGCTAAATATTGGGTGTATCAACAAACGATTGATTTTGAAAAAGAGTTAAATTTAGTCAATCAATTTGAATACATAGTCATTGCACTCACCTTAATTATGATTGACGAATTAAATTTAGCGATTAGTTTATTAAATCATTTATTAACCCTAGCTCGCCAAGAAAAATTACGTCATTTTACCATCATTGCACTCACCTTTTTGGCCTTAGCCTATCAAGCTAAAACTGACCATGAATCAGAGGCTCTGGCGGCTTTATCAGAGGCACTGGTGTTGGCTGAACCTGAAGGTTACATTCGTATGTTTGTTGACCAGGGCGCGCCTATGACCGCCTTACTGCTTAAATTGGTCGAAACATCTCCTGCCGAACAAACAATGACCTTAGCGACCTTAGATTATATCAAAAAATTACTGCGCCATTTAAACATTGGCTTTAATTTAGTGTCACAAGCCCCCCAAATTAAACATTTAATTGACCCACCCACCCCACGAGAGATAGAAATATTACAGCTTATGGCGAGTGGCTTCTCTAATCAAGCCATTACTAATCATTTATATATTTCCAAAAATACACTCAAAACCCATTTGAAACATATCTATCGCAAATTAGCAGCCAATAATCGGGTACAAGCGGTGGCAAAAGCCAAAGTGATGAATTTATTATGATACGCCGTCTCATTGGGTTAATTATTATAACAATATGGCTAACGGGTTGTGCCACAAACTCAACCACGACTTATTATGCCCTAGATGAAAAAGGCCAGGCCATCATCGAAATAAACCCGCTAACGGCGCAAGTAGAACGCACCATTAGCCTCACTTTGCCTGATTTGGATAATAAAGGGCCAGAGGGATTAGCCTTTGTCTCTAACCAAAACGTCAGTCAATACGGTTTATTTGGTTTAGAACTCGCCACGCATGGGGGTTATTTTTTGGTCTCAGTGCAAAAAAAAGGGCGCATCTTTATTTTTGATGTGCCACTAAAGGGTCAACCGCCTGAAACCACCGCCCCTAGCCTGACCCTCGAAATTCCAGGGCTAGAACGGGATGCCTCAGAATTATATTACAATATAGGACAATTATGGGTGGTTGCGGCAAAGGATGAAAAACTTTATCAAGTCAGTACCACCAATCAGCCCGTTAAGGTGTTGGCGATTTATGATTTATCCCGCCTGCCCTTCCATGACTTGGAAGGGCTTACCTTACAACAAAATACAGCCTATCTTGCTGATGATACCGCTAAAATGGTATCCAAATATGACAATTTCCCCGCTTGTTTAACCACGCAAAGCTGTACCCCTAGCTGGCAATACGATTTCTCCCCTAGTGAGCCAAGCGGTTTAGCTTGGGATACGCCCCGCCAACAACTCCTCATGGCCGATGACCGAGGCCATTTATTTAGCCTTTCCCCCGATGGTACAACCGTAACGGATTTAGTGACAACAGCTTATAATCTTGAAGCAGTAGTCATTTTAAGTCAATAAACCATTTAGGCCGCCACCGCCGTTTGCGCCCCACGATGCGCTATAAACCCCTCAATCCCAAAAATTATTAAGGCCAGCCAAACAATCGCAAAGCCAATAAATTGGCTAAAATTGAACGCCTCTTTATACACCAACACACCCAGTAAAAACTGCATGCTCGGTGTAATATATTGCAAAATTCCTATCATGGAAAGAGGAATCCGCTGCACGGCAGAGGCAAACATCAACAGGGGAATGGTGGTCACTAACCCCGCGCCCACCATGAGCAGGTCTGATATTCCACCAGTATGCAGGAACGCGCCCTCGCCGCTAACCTCGGTATAAACGAGGTAAAGCATGGCGGGGATGAACAAAAAAGTCGTTTCCAGAGTCAACCCATACAGTGAGCCGAGGGGCGCGGTCTTTTTAACCAAGCCATATAAGGCAAACGATGAGGCCAACGTCAGCGCAATCCAGGGCAGCTCACCGTAAACAAAAGTCAGATAAAGTACACCCGTCGTTGCCAAACCTATCGGCAACCATTGCCCACGGCGCAGACGTTCCCCTAAGAAAACCACGCCGAGAAAGACACTAAGCAAGGGATTAATAAAATAGCCCAGACTCGTTTCGATGATAAAATCATGATTGACTCCCCAAATATAAACCAGCCAATTGATGCTGATTAAGATGGCGGTCAGCAGGTAAGTGCGGATGATTAACGGCGTGACCACCGTGGAACGGAAGGTTTTAGCCTGACGGGAAAACATAATCACCCCAGTCAAAATTACACATGACCAAACAATACGGTGGCTAACCACTTGTAATGACGGCACATGATGCAACCACCGCCAATAAATCGGAAATAAGCCCCACGTTAAATACGCCCCAATAGCATACCCCATGCCTTTATTCATAATGCCTCGCTTAAATTTTGGATTGTTGTTAAAGGTTTACTATCGGCTTCATCATTTTTAATACTTGATATAACTACTATCAAGTCATACAAGGACTTACGCCAAAAAGAAAAATCCCCCCCTCAGTCCTCCCCAAAGGGAGGGAAGTGTTGCTCCCTCGCCCATAGGGAGAGAGTCGGGGTGAGGGTTTAGCGTAAGTCCTTGTATATTCCCAATAAATCAGACAAGAATGTCTGACCTACGGTAGAACAGACATTCCTGTCTGTTCATGACAACACAGTATCTAAGTAAGTGAGCAAAAATTCTGCGGCAGACCTTTTTAATGATTTTCGTAGGGGCAGGGCTTGTCCCTGGCCAAAACGGGGCAAGCACAAGGCATTGCCCCTACGAAATGCCGCAAAACTTTTGCTTGGGTACTTATTATATTCCTCTTGCACTAACTTTTCGTAATGAGAGATTACTTTGATAGGCAAATTATTTAACTCTTTGGCGGTGGCATTAAACTGCTGCCTCAGTTCATTACTATACTGCGTTTTAAAAGAAGAGCGCATCACCGGCCGTCTGGTTTGGGATAATGTTGCTGACCAAATTGAGGCTACGCCCAAAGGATATATCGTGTTTGATGACACCGTGTTGGATAAGAATTACTCCCACGCCATTGAGTTAGTGCGACGGCAATATAGTGGCAATGCCCATCAGGTCATTAAAGGCATCGGTGTGGTCACTTGTGTCTATGTTAATCCTGAAACCGACCAGTTCTGGTTGATTGATTATCGGCTGTATGACCCCGATGGTGACGGGAAAAGCAAACTTGATCACGTGCAAGACATGTTAACCAACGTGGTCTATCACAAACAATTACCGTTTCAAGCGGTTCTCATGGATACATGGTATGCCACCAAAAACATGATGCTCTTCATTGAGAGCTTACAAAAAATTTACTATTGTCCGCTCAAAGATAACCGACACGTGGATGATAGTCAGGGGCAAAAGCCTTATCAACGGGCTGATAGCTTGAGTTGGAGTCGAGGTGAATTAAAGCGTGGCAAAACCCTCAAAATTAGGACTTACGCAAAACCGTTCATTTTGAGGAGTGACACACGAGGGCGTGTGTCACTGTTAGCACGAGGGCGTGCTAACTCCGCGATTTTTGCGTAAGTCCTACCTGTAAAAAAAACCCTCAATGCGAGGTTTTTTTTATGGGATGAAAGCGGTTGGAGACGGTAAATTGTAAGATGAAGAAGCCACACCCTGTTTATCAAGATTGAGCGAACTTGGCCCCAAAACGCTCATGAAGTGGCTTGGGTCTTATCCCCTAGCAGTGGTTTGTGTTCTATTTCCAAATAACTTTGTAATAATTGCCCCAATACCTTGACGTGTGGCGGGAGTAATAGGGTATTGTGGTTTCCTGGGACATAATGAACCTTAATGGGTTGCTCACAAACGGCCTGCCACCCAACCACAAAGGGGTCAGGCTGTTCTGGTTCAGGGTCACTGGCGCGGAACAGCACTAATTGTCCCTGATATTTAGTCTCAGGAAGATACGCAGTGGTAGCTTGAATAAGGCCACGCAAGGTGTTGACCATGCGCTGAATCATTGCCAGGCTCTCTTCGGGCGAGAATAGCTGAATTTGCTGAAATTTTTGGGTCATATAATGCCATTGTTCGGTTTCAGAGAGTACGGTTAGTTGGTCTAAATCAAAGTGAGGCCCCAATATATCATCCAGTAAGGCAGCGACATCTACCAGAATTTGCGAGTCAGTGAGTGATTCAATAGGGTCAGATGTTTTTGTATGCGGTGGTTTAGAGTCGAAAATGGTGACAAGTGGCACCGCTTTTCCCTGTTGTTGTAAAGCCATAGCCAGCGCAAAAGCAATTTCTCCCCCCGAAGAATGACCACCTAAGAGATATGGCCCTGTAGGCTGAACTTTTTCCAAAGTGGGTAGGAAATAAGCCACTAACTCGGCCATGTGGTTTAAGGGCAACGTGTTGGGCAAAACCCCAGGCGGTTGCAAGCCATAAACGGGCTGTTTGGAGTCAAGGTGGCGCACCAACTGAAATAAATGCAGTGCCGAAGCAAATCCACCTGGTAGGCAGAAATAGGGTGGTAATAATGGTTCACCAAGTTGTAACGGTAAACCAATGGGGTCGTCTTGTAACGGGTAGCCAAGGCTTAAGATAGACGCTAATTCGGCAATGGTTGGTTTTTGAAATAGGGTGACAACGGCTATTTTTTGTCCAAAATGTTGTTCTATCTGGCTCAATAACCGCATAGCAAGTAGCGAATGTCCGCCCAATTCAAAGAAATTATCATGCCGTCCCACCTGCGCCACGCCCAACACCTCCGCCCAAATGGTGGACAGGAGTTGCTCCGTCGGCGTTTGCGGTGGGGCAAATTCAGCAGTGGTGGCGAGAGCTGCACCCTCTGGCGCAGGCAGGGCTTTGCGGTCAATCTTGCCATTCGGAGTTAAGGGGAATTGTTCTAACACGACAAAAAATGACGGCACCATGTAATCGGGCAGTTTGGCCTTGAGATAGTCCCGTAAGGAGTTGGCGTTTTGAGTTTGAGACAAGACAACATAAACGACTAACTGTTTCTGCTCATTCTCAGTGGTTTGCGCCACCACAATGGCCTCTTGCACCGCGTCATGCTGACGTAACACGGCTTCAATTTCACCGAGTTCAATCCGAAAGCCCCGAATTTTCACTTGGTGGTCAATCCGCCCTAGAAACTCAATATTGCCATCAGGCAGATAACGGGCTAAATCCCCCGTCTTGTAAAGCCGCCCCTCGCCAAAGGGATTGGCAATAAATTTCTCCGCCGTCAGTTCAGGTCGGTTCAGATAACCCCGCGCTAATCCTGCCCCACCAATGTGCAGTTCACCCGCTACACCTATCGGTATGGGTTGTAAGTGGCGGTCTAGGATGTAGACTTGAGTGTTGGCGATGGGGCGACCTATCGGCGCTACACCTATCGGTATGGGTTGTAAGTGGCGGTCTAGGATGTAGACTTGAGTGTTGGCGATGGGGCGACCTATCGGAAGGTTAACATAATAATGAGTGAGTGAGTCTGGTGTTACTTGATAAGTGAGTACACCTATGGTTGCTTCGGTTGGCCCGTAATGATTGAGAATCGAACCATAATGATATTGAGTCGCCATGTTCTCTATCCAATTCATACGAGAAGCTTCACCTCCCAAGATAAGTAACTGACGGGGCCAAATAAATGTTGAAGTTGACGAAGTTTGCAAAGCGAACAAATGTGAAGGGACTATTTTGAGATAATCTATAGAATAACGACTAAAATAATCCACTAAAACCATTGAATTGGATACACATTCCGTAGAAAGTATATGAAGACAGCCCCCTGTACCCAACGCCCCAAAGAGTATTGTATTACCTAAATCGGCTGCAATGGTAGAGACCAAAGCAAACTGACGCTCTTTCTTGAAATGTTTAATTATATGAGCTAGATAATTGTGAAGTGACTTATGTTGAATCATCACCCCCTTCGGCTGCCCCGTCGAACCCGACGTATAAATCACATACGCTAGATTGTTACCATGAATTTCAGGGTTTACAGGATTTTCATGGGAATAAGCCGCGATTTGCTCCCAATCCGTATCCAACCAGACCAGGTGAGCCGCAGTCGGAGGTAGACTTTCCTTAAGATGACGTTGACTCAACAGAACAGGGACATTCGCATCTTGTAACATGAAGGCCAAGCGTTCCGCAGGATAAGTGGGGTCAAGTGGCAAATAGGCCCCGCCTGCCTTAAGGATACCTAACAATCCCACCACCATTTCGATTGACCGTTCTACACAAATCCCCACCAACACCTCTGCCCTTACACCCAACGATTGTAAATGGTGCGCGAGTTGATTGGCACGCTGATTCAACTCGCGGTAAGTCAATTGTTCCTGCTCAAATATTACGGCGATATTGTTGGGCGTGCGTTCAACCTGCTCCTCGAATAGTTGGTGGATACACTTATCACGCGGATAATCTGTCGCGGTATTGTTCCACTCTACCAGAATTTGTTGCTGTTCCGCCTCAGTCAACATGGGTAGGGTGGCAATGGGTTGGTCAGGATTAATCACTATTGCCGCTAATAAGGTTTGCAAATGGCCCGCCATACGCTCAATTGTTTCAGGCGCAAATAGGTCACTATTATAGCGAAATGCCCCTGCTAGGGTTTCGCCCATTGACATGGACAAAGTTAAATCAAATTGCCCTTCCATTTGGTCTAATTCTAGGGGTAATATCGTGAGACCTGGCACCCGTTGGCTTGATAGCGAGTTGGGCTGAAAATTAAACATGGTTTGTAATAACGGGACCTGACTCAAATCACGCTGGGGATGTAATAGTTTGACCAACTCTGGAAAGGGATAAGTAGAATGTTCGATGGCCTCCAAAACGGTGGTGTTGCTTTGACTGAGTAAGGCGCGGAATGAAGATGAGGGCGAGTCAAAGGTGGCTTGTAATATCACGGGATTGACCAAATAGCCCACCAATTGAGCAAATTTGGGCTGTTGGCGACTGATTGAGGTGGGAGTCCCCACCCAAATTTTGGTTTGGTCAGTATAGCGATGTAACAATAATTGAAACGCGGTTAGCAATAAAGCAAATAAAGTCACTTGTTCCTGTTGCGCTAACTGCTGTAATTGTTGCGTTAAGGTCGCAGAGAGGCTAAATCGTTGCGAAGCCCCCTGATAGCTTTTTATCATGGGGCGGGCATGGTCAGTGGGTAAATTAAGGAAGGGTATCTCACCTATAAGTTTGGTTTGCCAATAATGTGCCAACTCAGCCAGAGTGGATTCACTTAAATGGTTATTTTCCCAACGGACAAACTTGGCATGGCTCACCACTAAAGACGGTAAGGCCGCCACTTGACCGCTGATTTCTGCTTGATAAAAGGTAAATAATTCGTCATTTAAGATAGCCAATGAACTGGCATCACCGAAAATGTGGTGCATGGTCAACAATAGAATATGTTGTTGCGCTGACAACCGAAAAAGCGTGGCGCGCAAAACTGGCCCCTGCGTTAAATCAAAGGGCTGTTCATAGACCGTTTTAATGGCCTGGTCTAAGGTGACTGGGTTGGCCTTATGGCTGCCCCATTGAACCTCGCCTGTCGGCTGAACGGTTTGTAAGGGTTGTTCATGGACGATTGAAATGGTGGTTCGTAAGGCAGGGTGACGATTAATGAGTTTTTGTAAGGCCGCTTGGAGAGCAACTTGTTGTAACTCACCTTGCAACTCTAACAACAGAGCCATGTTATAAGCAGGGCTATCGGGGGCGGTTTGATAAATAAACCATAAGGCTTGTTGACCATAAGATAGGGGATAACTATAAGCCTGCCTTTCGGCTTTGGTTAGATTATCAGTATTGGTTACGAGTAAATCAATCTGTTCAGGATTCAGGTCGGCGATAGGCATAGTGCCAGTCTGAGCCGAGGAGTCCGTAATAATGGTCGAAGCTCGACTCAAGAGTTCATCTAAAGCCTGAATGGTTGGCCCACGAAAAATATCAGCGATAGCTATATCTCGTTTGAATGTCGTTTTGATTTCATTATAAATCTGTACCAACTGGAGCGAATCCGCCCCCAAATCAAAGAAATTAGTCGTCATACTTATTTGCGACACATTTAACACGCGCTGGACAATCTCGGCCAGTTGCCGTTCCAACTCGGTGGTAGGCAGCACCACCACTTCCTGTACGACCTGCTGCATCTCAGGCGCAGGCAACGCCTGACGGTCAACCTTACCATTGGCACTCAACGGCAATTGGTCTAAAGTCAGATAGATATTCGGCACCATGTAGGTGGGCAATTTTTGGCTTAAGAAGGCTTTCAATTCCGCATCCAGGCTCATGGCATGCGCGGCAGGAGTGGGCAGTGGCAATCGTTGTTTCTGTTCCGCCGAAATCGCCCCGCCCAAAAAGCTATGCACCATATCTTGACTCGCGGTCAGGCCAAAGGGTTGACGCAACGGCTCAAAATCCATGCCCCCAATCGGACATAGCCCCACCTCATAACGCGGCGACTCCATCATCAAGAGTTGGCTGATATACCCCGCCTCTAACAAACAAAACTCCCGCGCCATCGCCCCATACATGGGTTCAATCGCGTCCAATTCCGCCACCAAAAAGAGGGCAAAGGTCGCCTGGTCAAAAATCGTTTGGTTCATACCGTCATAACGGTTGCGCTCAATTTGGGCGTTAGAAATCAAAATAAGTTTGTGTTCTACGGGCTGATAATAATAGAAACCTGCTAAACCCGCCACGCGGTCTGGCTTAAGGTAAATGTACATTTGCACGGGATAAAGACTGCCTGCCGAGCCATAACGATATTTGGGCAACACCGCGTTGGGATAATTGCGTGGGCTTAAGCAAGCTAACAACTGTCCCAATTGGGCTAAAGTCAATGGGGCGCCCTCAAATTGGCGATAACTTTGCCGTTCAAGATACGCCTCATCGGGCGTTGGGGCAGGTGGCAAATCTATGACGGATTGGGGCGTGTCACGCTGACGAATCCCAGGCTGCTTTAACTTAAATTGCAACCGTTCAAGGGGGTCAGTTAAAACCCCGCGCATTTGTGATAAACCGTAAGTCGCATGGTCATCAGGGGTGGTGATATTGGGTGGCGTAGTTGGCACAATATAAGCCACCAATTGTTTATCATGACGATTTGTACCAACGGCGGACACAATCGCCTCTTTCACCTGCTGATGTTTCAATAACTGACTTTCAATTTCGCCCAACTCTATCCGATGGCCGCGTATTTTCACCTGAAAATCCTCGCGCCCCAAAAACTCAATATTACCGTCAGGTAAATACCGCCCCAAATCTCCCGTTTTGTACAGCCGTTCCCCTGTGTAAGGATGCGTTATAAAACTGGCCGCGCTGCGCTCAGGGTCGC
>JAIFLK010000209.1 GCA_020049115.1 Chloroflexota bacterium
TTGGCGGGTTATACACCTGGTGAGGCCGATGAAATTCGTAAGGCCGTTGGTAAGAAAATTAAGGCGAAAATTGAGTCTCACCGCGCCAAATTTATTGATGGCTGTGAGAAAAATACGATTCCCCGTGCTACGGCTGAGGCGATTTGGGACGATATTGAATATTTTGCAAGGTATGGTTTTAATAAATGTTTAGTGGGTGAAACGGAGATTATCGACGCGCAAACGGGGCGTTTAGTCACGATTGAATCGTTATATCGTGGCCAGGCCAAAATTGAACAAACCGTAACCTGTGACACTGATACCCTCAAATTAACGTCAGGTCAGGTAACAAATGTGTTAGATAATGGCATTAAGCCCGTTTATCGCCTAACCACCGCGCTCGGCCATGAGATTACCGCCACTGCCAATCACCCTTTTTATACCTTTGAGGGGTGGCGACAATTAGATGAACTTAACGTAGGCAATTTGTTAGCCATACCGCGGGTGTTGCCCGTTGAAGGGACAAATTCATGGCCTGAATATCAGGTCATTGTCTTAGGCCATTTGTTAGGTAACGGAAATTTGGGCTACACTCATTCGGTTTATTACTACACTCAAGATGACAGCTCTTTACAAGATTATTGCCAGGCTATTGAGCAATTCGACAACGTAAGTTGTAGTATCAGTTGGAATAAAGCCCATTTCGTTTATGCCAAACGCCTCAAGCGTACTCAAGAATTAGGCGTGGTGACTTGGGCTAAACCGTTAGGACTTTTGGGTAAAAAGGCTCGGGCCAAAGAAATTCCCGCGGAAGTCTTTAGCCTAAATAATCAACAAATTGCCTTGTTGCTAGGCCGCATGTGGACGGCTAATGGACATTTGGGACACTATATTCAGGATAATTACTATTTTGACCCTCGTTATCCCACTGTTTCAAAGAGACTAGCCCAACAAATCCAACATTTATTGTTACGCTTGGGGATTGTTAGTCGCGTGCAACGAGTTAAATTTCATCATACCACAAAGCATGATGATGGTTATTATCAGGTTGATATTCTCACTTTGGAACATTTGGTACGATTTGCCCAAATTGTGGGGGCGCATCTAGTCATACCTGAACAGCAAGCGATTTGCCGAGGCGTATATCAACTGGTTTACCCTGCCAATGCAGAGAATTACGATATTGTACCGTTAGCCATTAAAAAAATTGTTCGTCAAGCAAAAGACGAGACAAACATGACCTGGCCGAAATTCCATGCAGAAACAGGCATGGCTCAATGGGAGTTTTACCCCGCTGATAAGAGAGGCAAACGAGGTATTCGCCGTGAAGTCATTACCAAACTGGCTGATTATTTTGATAACGATGCGTTATGGCGTTATGCGAAGAGTGATATTTATTGGGATGAGGTTGTTGCCATTGAATATGTGGGCGAAAAGCAAACTTACGATTTAACCATTGCTGACACCCATAATTTTATTGCTAACAATATTTTGGTACATAACAGCCATGCCGCCGATTACGGCATGGTGACGTGCCAAACCGCTTACCTTAAGGCAAATTACCCGATTGAATACATGACCGCTTTGCTGACGGTAGAGCGTAATAATACGGAGAAAGTCAGCCAACTTTTAACGGAATGTCGCGCCATTGGCATTAAGGTTTTGCCGCCGCATGTGAATTATAGCCGCATTGACTTTGTGATTGATACGCTTACGGAGGCTGAACCCGTGATTCGCTTTGGCATGAGTGCCATTAAAAATGTGGGCGAGGGGCCGATTGAGGCGATTTTAACGGAGCGTGATGCCAATGGATTTTTTAATAATTTAGAAGATTTGTGTAAACGGGTAGATTTGCGTCAGGTTAATCGGCGCGCTCTTGAGGGGCTGATAAAGGCGGGGGCGTTAGATTGCTTTAGTGATGACCGCGCCCTGCTCATGGCTGTTATAGAGCGTATGCTTAACTTCTCTAGCTCACTTCATAAGGCGGCCTCGGCGGGGCAGATGAGTTTATTTGGCGGCGTGGTGGAGACGGCCAGCAATAAGATTGAGTCAATTTTAGATAATCCGCCACCTTACGACCCCGTAAGTCGTCGTGAGATTTTGGAATGGGAAAAGGAGTTGGTGGGGACGTATCTTTCTGAACACCCCATTGAGAAAAATATGCGCCAATTAAAAGCCGCAAATGTAACGATGTTAAATGAAATAACGGGGCAAATGCATGACCGCCAAATTACGGTGGCGGGGGTTATTACGGTGGTTAAGCCGCACCGTAGCAAGAAAGGCGACCCGATGGCCTTTATCGAAATTGAGGACATGAACCTCATGCGGGAGGTGGTGATTTTCCCGCGGGCCTACACCAGCTATGCCTCGTTATTGGTAGAGGGCAATTTGGTCATTATTAAGGGCAAGGTTGATGCGAAAGATAGCCGCAGCCCCAAAATTTTGGCCGATAGTATCTCGATGGAACTGCCTAAAGTTGCCACGCAGGCCAATGTTAAGCCTGAGCCGTCGCGCCCTGCTGCACCAATTAAGCCGCCGACTCAACAGGTGGCGGAAAGTCGGCCTGTTTATCAAGCCATGCCGCCCATGCCCGATGAGTTTCCGCCCATTGATGAATCGGCGGAGGAAAATCCCTTTTTCAATGAGCCACATTTTGAGGAATCATTTGCCCCTGAACCACCACCTGCGCCCGTTCAGCCAACCGCCGCCGCGCCCAAATTAAATGGACATAGTTCGTCATATAAGCCCGCACCGCAAAATTCTAACGGTCATGCCGAAACGTTATTTAATGACAGTCAGTCCATGACGATGGCCGCGCCTGTGGTTGAAGTTAAAACTCCGCCACCACCCGTTATCACGCCTAAAGTTGAGCCATCTACGCCTAGTCATCCGATGACTCCACCCAAAGTTCCACCGCCAAGTCGGTTGCCTGGAGATATGTCATCTTTCTTAATTACGGTACGGGTGCGGCAAAGTGAGGATAAAAAGTGGAATAAATTTCGGCTGAAAACCATTGTCAATTGGTTGTCGGAACAGCCTGGCCCTGACCGTTTCCGTTTGCATGTGATTGATGGCAAAACGGAGGACATGGTGGATTTCCCGCATCATACAACCACTTACAGTGTTAAACTGATTCGTGACCTGATACGGCTGTTTGAAGATGAAGATGCCATTAAGGTGGATAGAATATAAAACTATCAGTGGAGTCCAAGCCGTAGTTACAAAAGACTACGGCTTGGACTCCGATTTGAGCCATGATGATACAAACACAAAGTATACCCACCTTACAATTGCCCATGTTTAAGCAATTACTCACCGCGTTGCCGTTGGACGGGGCGATAAAAATTGAATTGGTCAATAATATTCCTCTTTTTAAGGTGACAATAGCTTGGCAAAAACGACTTGAATTTTTGTTAAGCAAACAACAGCAAACGCGATTGAGTGACGCGGAAATAGCGGAATTAGATAAATTTGAAGAGATTGATGATTATCTCAGTTTAGTTAATCGGCTGATTCGTAATTTGTGGCAACATGGAATTATGCCGACATGACCCAACGGCGTAAAATCTCGGCGCAACTCCAAACTCAAATTAGGCAAGCAGCACGTTATTTATGTGAATATTACCATACGGATGAACGCTGGCAATATGTCGCTTTTACCGTTGACCATGTAATTCCTGTTCAGGCGGGTGGTGCAAATACATTGGATAATTATGCCTTAGCTTGTTTCCATTGCAATCGCCGTAAAGCTGATAAAACAACCGTTTTGGATACGGAAACGAGGCAATTAGTGGCTTTATTTAACCCACGTCAGCAACTTTGGGCTGACCATTTTAGCTGGTCTGCTGATGGGTTGTTTATCGTGCCATTAACCGCAATCGGGCAAGTCACCGTTAATCTGCTAGAATTAAATCGTGAGCGCGTGATTCAAATTCGGGCAGCGGATATTTTGGTAAACCGCCATCCACCGACAGATGACCCCAAATTGTAACTAAAAGTAATTTTAGTTACAAAAGAACGGACTAACCTGAATGAGCGATAACGCTATTGGCCTGTTGTGGTTAGCCTATTTTCAACGAAAGGAAACAAAAATGAAATCACGTATCATTGACCCTAATAAATCCTATAGATTCCATGATTACTTTAAGTTAAATATTCCGCCTGATGAATTATTCGCTTATTTTGGCTATAGTAAACAAAATGAGGTCTGTAATTTACCTAAAGCCACCGTTGATTTAAGCTATTTTGATGGGGTCAAAGCCTATTTAGAATCATTCCTACGAATTGCTAATTTAAGCAGTGAAACGGCTCGGCGGGAGATTTTAGTCGCGCCAATTTTGTTACATTTGGGGGTCTATTTACAAATCCCGATAGAGATTGAATATCCTGTTAATGTGAATAAACAGTTGAAAGGTAAATTGGATTATTATATTCAAGGTCAAGGCAATTTATTGGTGATAGAAGCCAAACATGATGACTTATCGCGTGGTTTCACCCAATTAGCGGTGGAGTTGATTGCCTTAGACAAATGGTTAGACGATGACCCCAAACCGCTTTATGGCATTGTGTCGGTGGGTGATATTTGGAAATTTGGCATTTTAAACCGCACCACCAAACTGATTACGCAAGACATTAACGCTTATCGCGTCCCCGCCGATATGTACGAATTGTTGCAAATATTGATTGCCATTTTGAATGGGGTTGAGGCATCGGGGAGTCCAAATCTTTAGATTTGACGGGCAAATCTAAAGATTTGGACTCCTCATTACAGATTAGATTGACAGAATAGCGTAGTTGTCCTATACTTTGCCCCAATAAATAACTGCGCGGATGTAATGACACCTCTGTGATATGATTTAACGCAGAGGTTTTTTATTGCCTAAAATTAAAAAATATTAAGACATCGTAGATTTTCAAAATCTGTGAGGTCTCAGAACATAGAGGAACAGCAAATTATGAAATTGGCTATATTAACAGGTGGTGGCGATGTCCCTGGCCTAAATGCGTGTCTGAAAGCTCTGGTCAATCGGGCGATTGATGATGGGCATGAGGTGGTCGGGATTCGGCGAGGGTGGGCGGGTTTATTACAATATAATCCGCAAGATGACGAGGCGAATCAGGCGAAGTGGCTGCAACCGTTGGATAAAAAAGGGGTCAGTAGCATTGACCGCATGGGCGGCACATTTTTACATAGCTCCCGCCTTATCCCTAGCAAAGTGACGGCGGAGCAGATTCCGTCGTTCTTGCGCCAACCCCAATGGCAGCCCAACGCGGCGGGAAATTACGACTTTACGGCTCATATTAAGCAAAATATCACTGAGGCGAAAGTTGATGCGGTGATTGCCATTGGCGGAGATGATACACTACATTACGCGCAACGGCTACATGGTGACGGTGTGCCATTGATTGCCATTCCCAAAACAATGGATAATGATGTCTATGGTACGGATTATTGCATTGGCTTTTCTACGGGGATTACGCGGAGTGTCAATTTTATCCAAAATTTACGCGCCTCCATGAGTTCCCATGAACGGCTGGGCGTGGTGGAGTTGTTTGGGCGCAATTCAGGCGAAATGGCTCTCATTTCGGCTTATTTAGCCAATGTTGACCGCGCCATTATCTCGGAAGTGCCGTTTGACCCTGAGAAATTAGCCACCTTACTAATGAAGGACAAAAAGCAGAACCCACAAAATTACGCCATTATGACCATTTCACAAGGCGCGGCCATGATTGGCGGGCATGGGCAGGCCGATGGCTTGGGGCATAAGAAAACGGGCGGCATTGGGGCAATTGTCGGCGATACATTAAGGAAGATTACGGGCGAGAACATCATGTATCAGCAAATCGGCTACCTCATGCGCTCAGGTGAAGCGGACTCGATGGATTTGATGGTGGGCTTTAATTTTGTTAATATCGCCCTCGATTTAATTCAGGCCAAAAAATGGGGGCAATTGGTGGCGGTCAAAGAGGGTAAATATACCCATGTGTCGTTAGATGTCTTAGCTGAAGGCATTAAGCGGGTGGACGTTGATGAGCTTTATGATGTGGAAGGCTATCGCCCAAAGCTGCGTCATGTGAACCAAAAGCCGATGTTTTTGTATTAAGAAATTTATCCTCAAAATAAAACCGCCCCTCCATGTGAGGGGCGGTTTTTGGTTTGGGACTGTTATTTATAACCATTAAGCCGCTACAGCCACTAATTCAGAGGCAACAGCGACCTTTGCCTGAGCCAACTCTAACAAAAACTCAGGCGCAAAATCAGCCCCATTCGGCCATTCAATGGTACGACGGGTTAAGAAAACTTGCTTAAATAAATTTTTATCACGTAATGGCTCAAAGATTTCACCATAAAGTTCCCGTTCCAAGTCTACCACCCCTTCCACCCCATTGTTAAAGGTCAATTTTAACTGATAATTTTCTAAATAGTTCATTTTAGTTACATGTAGAAACATGATTGCCTCCTTTATGGTAATGGGTCAATATACTCGGCATGGAAGTGGGGCGGGTGATGGTCATTGTAGTTAATGGAGATTTTAATGCCATAAAAAATTGAAATTGTGGGCATGGTATTTCCTTGATTAGATTAGCTAACATTACTCAAAACCACCGCCATATTATACCCCAAAGCCATAGCCGCTACCAAACCCATGCTAGAAACCAAAAAACCGCCTGCCATTGATGAGGCAGACGGCTATGGGGTTTAGTCATCAGGTGACTTCAAGTCACCTGATGACTCGCAACCTAAATATACACCGTCACGCGGCCTGACAAATACCCCTCATGCTCAGTGCGGCCATTCACAAACACCTTCCCATTCCCAGAATCGGCATCAAAACTAGCCTCACCATTGGAATCCGTCCATTGGTCTGATGTCACCCCGCGTGAGAACCCATCAAACCCTAATGCTACCTTAACCCCACTTTCGGCCTTGCCACTACTTTGACGAATAATTTTTACTGTAACCATGATTTGTTTTACAAACAGCTAATTATACGCAAATATAAATATCTGTTTGTATTTTATCTAAGCTCCTGCAACAATAGCATCATTAATAGCATCATGGACTTTTTGCACATATTGTCGGTCAGGAGATACTAACCCATCAACTTGCCCGCCAGATGTGCTTAGTCTAACGATATACGTTTCTTTAGCAGACTTGAATACTGCAACGCCTCCCGCTATAAGAGCAATTCCAAAGATAAGAACCATTATACCAACACTGATTGGGCCAGTCGCAAAAACTTGTGGACTACCAGCAAAAGTAATATTTAAACCAAATAGTACCATAACTACTCCTCCAACTCTTCTGTCCCATTTAACAGGAATCTTACCTATTGAAACTGAAGTAATATTGCTCATGGCATAGGTTGTACCTATGAGAACAGCTCTAGCATTGGTAATATGAGCTAAATTATCTTGATGGTAAACTTTTGCTTCTGACATTTTCTTCTCTCCTTGTAACAACAATTTTTGCCTAGATTTAACTAAAAAATTTCATTCATTATACTTTGTTTTTTTTTCTGTCAAACCGTAAGGCATAAAAAAATTAACCCAAAACAAAACTGCCCCTCGATGTGAGGGGCAGTTTTGGTTTATATCGTTATCGAATAAAACTGCCCCTCGATGTGAGGGGCAGTTTTGGTTTATATCGTTATCGAATAGTTTCGGCTTCTGGTTTAGTAATATGAGGCATGGCTTGAATTAGGGCGCGCAAAATCGCATTAACCGATTGCTCTGAGGTGAAAACTTGGGCGACATCAGGATCAAGCACTACCATGAGGCTGCCCTGTTTGACAGGTTTTGCAAAGCGATTACGGCGAGCTTGGCGATAATCAAAGCGATATTCGGGTTGCAAATCATCTAACTCATTAGTAGGCATTTTCTTCATAATCCTTTCGCTCATGGTTTGTGGCTAACCGTGAGCTGATAATCCGAATTAGTATTTCTGTTTGTTCGGTGAAACAGGTCAATAATAACCGTTTCTGCTCCGAATGACCAATGATAATTTCTCGCAACTCTTCAGGCGTAGAATGTTCTTCATCATCAAAAATCAGAGCTAAGGGGTCGTCAAAAACCGTACTAGATTCTTCAAAACTGACTTTATGTTTTTGGAGATTAATTTGGGCTTTGCGTTTATCCCATATAAATTGTAGACTCATGAGCAACCTTTATCAAAATGGGGTGGATGAGTGCATATTATACCCCAAATCCATAGCCACCACCAAACCCAGGCCAAAAACCAAAACCGCCCCTCACATCAAGGGGCGGTTGAATCGGTACAGACATGCCATGCCCTGTCTCTACTTAATACTTGGCAATATCACCCGCCCCACCTCAGCTGCATTATTGGCGGGGTCATACCAAATCAGTAACGGGGTGTAACTTCCTGGTGTGGTCACGCTTAAATCATAGACATCGGTCACCATTTCGCCGACGCGCCAGGCGGTGGTGGGGTAGGCAAAATGAACGGGAATGGTGTCCATGACCGCGACCACTTCGCCTGCGGGGTTCAGGAGGCGGGCGGAGATTTGTAAATTAATCGTAATTGGTTGCGTGGCTTGCCAAGTGACGGTCAAGCGAATCGGGGCAATACCCGCGCCCGTGTGTGGCAGGCGTGAGACATGATATTGCACTAAATTAATGGCGGGGGTGATGGCTTGGTTGAGGGCTTGCGGTGGTAATTCATATAACGGCTGGCCTCTCACCTCGACCAACGGCCCGATGGCACTGAGTGACCACCGTTGCGGCAGCCCTGGCAACAGCGCGGCCTGTTGGGTGAGATAGGCGGTGGGCTGTTTTGCCAATGTGCTTTCTAAGGCCACCCAGCGCGTGGGTTCAGCATCGGCGGTAATGGTCTGTAAGTCTGGCCGCAGCCCCACTGTTTGCTGGAAATAGCGCATGAGCGTAATTTCCCCCACAATGCCGATGACGGTGGCCTGGTCAGGTAACGGTTGCTGTAATAAATCAAGACCATAATCATGGACATGCCAGGTGTTACGGGTTTGTAAAATGGGCAGAGTCGTTTGGGCGGATTGATACAGTTGTGCGCTAATGATGAGCCATAGTATGAGAGGCGTAATGATAACGTTAGCCATTATAAGGTTTGAAACCTTATAATGGCTTTTTGTTACAATAAAGTTCACCCCTTGCCCTATCGCCATGAAGCCCAAGCCTATCCAACTCGCCCAAATCAGGAAAACGGGAATGAAAAAGACCTCAATATCCGCCACATGGTACAGCAAATTAAACATGGTGTAAGTCAGTAACGTTAGTCCCGTTAATAATACATTCGCATAACGGCGTTGCCACAGCAAATAAGCCGCGCCTAAGAAACCGAGCCAGGTTAACATCCCAAATTGTTGATAGAGTAGCTCAGGGTAGAAACTCATGGGGCGATTTTGATTGAAGGGGTTATTGAGGAGGAAGGCCGAACCGTAGCCACTCGCGGTCACTTGTTGCCAAAAACCTGCCCATGTATTTTGATAGCTGCCGTCTAGTGACCCGACATGGCCGCGTAACGGTAAATAAAGGTATAGCAATAGCGGCAAACTGCCCATGCCCACAAGTTCTAGCCACAGGCGCGGGTTTTTGAGGGCTTGGCGAGTGGAGGGTAAGATGAGGAAATAAAGGGCGAGTGGCGGGACGAGTAAAATGGCGGTACGGTGGTGGGTTAAGGCCAAGCCTAACAATGCGGCTACGCTGAGGAGTTTAGCCCTTATAAGGTTTTTAACCTTATAAGGGCTGATAGCCAGCCATAAAATGACCACCACAAACCATGAATTGAGGCTGTAAACTTCCGCAATGGTGGCCTGCTGCCAAAAAATGGGGCTGACGGCAAAGAGGGCGGCGGCAGCTAGGGCTGCGCTTGCCCTCACCCCTGCCCCTCTCCCAATGGGAGAGGGGTGATTTGTATCGTTTCCCCTCTCCCATTGGGAGAGGGGCAGGGGTGAGGGGGGATTTTCGTGGGAGAGGGGCAGGGGTGAGGGGATATATTCCATAATGAGCAGATACAACCAGGCCACCGTGAGCGCGGCGAAGAACGCGCTCATGAAATTGACGCGAAACGCAATATTACCAATGGGCATGAAGGTGAAGAGCTTACCTAACAGAGTATAAAGGGGATAGCCCGTCGGGTGGGCAATGCCGAGTTGATAGGTGACGAGTTGAAACTCTAGGCTATCATCAAACAGGGTGACAACGGAGGGCGCGAGGGTGAGGCTATAAAGAGTGAGGCTGAGGGTGAATAGGGCTATAGCAAGCTTGTATTGTAATTTATTGCGTTTATATTCCCCTTTACCCCCCTTAATCCCCCCGACATCGGAGGGAGATATAACCCCCCCCCTGATGTCGGGGGGGGCTGGGGGGGGGTTATTTACTTGGCTCAAGGGTAATCTCGACGCGGCCTGTCATGCCAGGGTGAATGAGCAGGTCGCCTGGGTTGAAATCGAAATAAACGGTAAATAGGGCGGTGTCGCCATCTTTTTGGGTGGAGTCTAGCTCAATCCGTTGCACAATGGCGGGGAAGGGGACGGCGGGGTGACTTTTCAAAAAGAGGGTCGCTTTATCGCCCACTTTCACCTCCGCCAAATTACGCTCGCTAAAGTTGGTGGTGGCAAAGCGGAGAGGTGTCAGTTGGGCAAGGGTGACGCTGGCGGTACTGATGTGAACCCCGACTGCGGCGTTGACCTCGACCACTTCCCCATCCCAGGGCGCATACATTTTGGCCTTCATTACGTTAGCTTGCGCCTCGGCCAAATCAAGTTTGGTTTGAGCGATACGGGCATTATTCAGCACTTCGGCTTCGGGGCGAATCCCCGCCAATAATTTTTGCAGCCGATTTTCGGCCTCCGTTACCCGTAGACGGGCGGCGGCAATGTCCGACTCGGAGGCGGGTTTGGTGGCCTCATCGTAAGCGGCCTGCGCCTTTTCATGGTTGAGCGTGGCTTGTTGCAACTGTGCCGCTTGTGGACTCATGCCTAGCCCCTGGGCGTAGGCCACCGCGTCGTAAGCCTCTTGTGCCTGACGTAGCTCCACTTCTTGCAGCCGCAAATCGGCGGCGGCGCGGGTGATGGCTTCGGCGGAGGGCAGAGCTAAGACCCGCTTTAACTCGGCTTGGGCGACCTTAAGGTTACTCTGTGCCTCCGCAATATCACTAGCAAGGGGCGCGGCATTTTGGTTATTGATGTCAGCTTGTAATATAGCTAAACTGGCTTCCACTTTTTTGACCGCATTTTGTAAATCGGTGTCATCAATCTCGGCGAGGAGTTGCCCCATTTTGACCCGTTGACCTGGCACGACATATAAATTTTTAATGCGCCCATCTAAGCCCGTTGGAAAGCTGAAGCGTTGCGGGGCCAACGGCAACACCACGCGCCCATCGGCGGAAATGGTGGCTTGAAAGACGCGCACGGGCGTTGGCAACGGGGTCGGCGTAAAATCGGGTGTGGCCTCTGCCGAGTTAAACATGGTTGTGTTAGGGGTGCAGGCCGCTAACATAAGGCTGATGAACCAGAGAATAATTAATGTATATTTCATAGCAGCCAGTCGGTCAGCAATCAGCTAGTCAGCGTTCAGCTACAAGAATTGCTTTTTAGCTGAACGCTGACTAGCTGACAAGCTGAACGCTCATTGAAAAACAAATGACCCTCATCTTAAGATGAGGGTCATGGTTGATTTACTTTAGATTAAAGCGACTAGAATTATACCCTAGCTCCGCCGTCTACGCTAAGGACGTGACCTGTGACGTAGGTGGATTCATCTGAGGCTAAATAAAGGTACGCATTGGCAATGTCTATCGGTTGCCCCATGCGGCGCATTGGCACCCATTCCATCATCTTTTCGATGACTTTGTCAGGCACGCCCGCGGTCATGCGGGTTTCGACCCAACCAGGGGCTACAGCGTTGACGCGAATACCTTTGGGGCCGAGTTCACGCGCCCACACACGGGTCATACCGAGTACGGCGGCTTTACTAGCGACATAGTTGGTTTGGCCGAAGTTACCATAAATGGCGACAATGGAGGAAGCGTTCAAAATAGAGCCTGAGCCTTGCTTGACCATGATGGGCGCGACGGCTTGGGCGCAATTGAATACACCTTTTAAGTTGACTTCAATCACCAAGTCAAAGTCATCTTCCGTAAGTTTTTCGAGGCGGGCATCGCGCACAATCCCTGCATTATTAACTAAAATGTCAATACGACCAAATTCCTTGACCACATCATGCACTAAATTGACCACAGAGGCGCGGTCAGTAACATTCAATTGGTGGGCAATGGCGCGGCCACCATGTTCGCGAATTTGTTGCGCCGCGATTTCTTCTTTTTCGATTTCTACGTCACAGGCAATCACAATCGCCCCTTCATCGGCAAAACGCATGGCGGTGGCATAGCCAATGCCGCGAGCCGCACCTGTAATAATGGCTACTTTATCTTTAAGCCGTAAATGTTTGAATTTATCTGGTTGAGTCGTCATCTTATGCTCCTTTATATCACTACAAAAAAATTAAACAATAGTAATCCCCATGAATATGGGGTAGGTTAAACGAGGGGCTTAAGACTCTAAGGATTAAAAACAAACGAACCCTCTGGCGGTGGTGAGTTTGCCCTATGAAGAATAACTATTTTTATAGCCTGCTAGACTGCCTTAGTTTCTGGATGGATTCATAGAGAAATAAATGGAAAGGTAGGATAGCGAGGATAAATTTGAGGCATGAGTCGCTCAAATTCATTCATACGGAGTTATTACATTTGGGGTTATTATAGACGCGGAGAGTTGCGATAGAGTTACATAGAAGGGGGCGAAATTTGCCCCTGGAGTCCAAAGCCGTAGGCTTTGTGGGCAAAGCCTACGGCTTTGGACTCCGCCTTATCATTCCTACTTCCGCCTCACCACCACAGGCAGATAGAGATATTTGGACGCGGTGGGGGTTGGGGTGGGTGGAGTGCCAAAAGTGATTGACGGAGTGCAATAAGAGGAAAATGCTCCTTCAAAAGTGAAACAAGGAATTTGCAAACCTTTGCTGACATCAAACTTTTCAAGTTGAAAAACCAAAACTTTCACCGTTCCTGCGGCCAGTTGAATTGGCTTATCAGGCGAATAATCGCGACTGAAAAACTGCGGATTGCCCGACTGAATAATTAATTGGTCGGACATTTTGGTCAAGGCAGTTTCTTGGCAATAAACAGGATTTGTGGGAGTGCCAAGAATATCAAACTTGCCATCTTTGCCCGTGCAATTGCCCCAAAAATTTTTATCCAAATTATAACTCACTTCTTGGGTAATGTTGGTGGCATTGGTGATGGTCAATTTGACATAAAGCGAAATTGGATTGGAGGCCGTCAAATTGTAAGCAAAATTTTTGCCATCAACGGAAACCAGTTGGCTCGTTTCTACCATTTGGCTTCTGGCAATTTCTGCTGAAATAATTTCCAAACTCCCTGCTGAAACACCATTCGCTATGACGGTTTGAGTTCCAACATTGGCACAAGTGACGGAATATTTACCAATCACTCCATTTTTTGTGCTTAATTCTGCTACACTACAATTAGCAATGACAGGTTTTGAAATGCCAGAATTAAAACCACAACCTAATTCAAAAGGCGAATTTTGAACTATCGTGGAATATTTGGGGTGACAAGCAGGTTTTTGAGTTAAAAAAGCCTCATAAGAGAGTAAAGAATCAACTCCATTTAGCACATTTGCCACAACGGTTGTGCCAGTGAAACGAGTTGTATCCGTAATCTGGTCGGCTGAGGCAATTTGTAAATCAAAGAATTGATTTTGCGGAGTAATTTCAGCAATGCCCAAACTCAACCGCAATTTTTCCAGCAAACTATCCAAAGCACTTTTTTGCGGAGTTGAAAAACTCGTTCCGTTAATGTGAGTTACTTGATATTTTGAATCTAAAATGGGCAAACTTTGACCAGGTGAAAAAATTGTCTGCACCCGACGATTTTCTACAGAATGCCACAAAATTACATTACTCCAACTTGCAATTGCAGTTTGGCTGGAATTTAAAGAACTTACACTCACTGCATTTGGCATAAATGAGTAAGAGTTTCCTGCATTTAACTGACAACCCTTATTCGCTGCCCCAAAATTTAAACGAACATTTGGAAGAATAGACAAATCATACATTATATTTCCATTTTG
>JAIFLK010000253.1 GCA_020049115.1 Chloroflexota bacterium
AAGAATTGGCAAGTTGAGCAAAGTGGTCGATAATTTCTTGTCGGGCGATGTTCCTGTCGTCTTTTAATGGCGGAAAGACGGCAGGTTTTCGTCTGACTTTTCGGGGTTCATGGCGCACTTTGTTGGGTTGGTGAGGGAGTCGGCATTGGGCTAACCGTTGGAGTAAATAGCTTTGAATGTCGCCCTGCTGATAGAGTTGCCCTAAGGTGTACATTAACACCCGTTCGGTAAATTGGGGACGGTCTTCCCCCACCGCTACCAGTAATTCATTGGGAAAGGTGATTTGAATGGTCATGGTTAGATTAAGACGCGGATGGGCGCAGATACACGCGGATTTTTAAACCTTGCTTTTATCCGCGTATATCCGTGTAAATCCGCGTCCTATTTTGTTTAACATGGTTACATTGCAGACACGGCCTGGCGCGGCACGTTAGCCGCGTGAAGCCGTGTCCTTTATATCGTAGGTAAAGCTATTTCCTGTTTTATCAATTTCGTTTGGATTACTTTGACCTCTTGAATGAACAACTTGGCTTCCTCTAGTTGTTGATATGCCTCCACTTGATTAGGCACATAAAAATCTTCATAGTCACTATCTTGCCGTGCCTCAAATGCGGCATGGGCAATACGGCTAAAGGTTTTATCAAAAATCCCCGTTTTCACAAAATACCTATCAAAATAGCCAATGACTCCCGAATGTTTGCCACTATCTAGCTGTATTAAGGCTAACAACGCCCGTATCGCGCTAAAAACGGCATAGTAAGAACGGTTAATACTGCCATCATATTGCTGATGTTGCTGTAACACCTCAGCTTGTTGTAATACTTCTTGGGCTTTGGTTAGGCGATAAATGGATAAATCGCAGGCTGTTTGCTCTAACATAGCTTAATCCCCTTTTGCATCACCTCTTGATAAAACAAGGTTTTGTAATATTCATTCTTAGCCCACACCTGCTTATCCTTAATAATCGGTGAGAAAATAAGCCCCCACTCCAGGGCATAGTCAGAGGCCAGCGCGCTGAGTTGTCGCCGCAGGGTCGGGTCAAAGCTGTTGACGATGAGCAAAATGTCAATGTCAGATTCCATGTTCCAGTGGTTGCTGTTATATGAACCAAACAGGTACGCGCTGAGGAGATTATCCTGCAACATGGCCTGGATATGCTGGGTAAAATCGGTAATAATCGTTTGGGTGTTCATCATGGGGTTGGGACGCGGATGGGCGCAGATACACGCGGATTTTTAACACTTGTTTTTATCCGCGTGTATCCGTGTAAATCCGCGTCCCATTTTGTTTTAAGCCGCCATCGGCAAAAGACTCGCGGCAGGTTCAGCGTAGGCCAACGCCTCGGCGGGGACAAAACCAGGGATAATTTTGGCTTTGGGAATCCCTAATTCCATTAAATACTCATCCAGTAAATGTTCCGTATTATTGGCCTGCACCATAATCGTATCGCCCACAATTTCCATGTGGATTAAACAAAGGTGGATTCGTTTGTGCTTAAACCACCCCACCCGTACCACCATGTAATTCAGGCTGTGGTCATCAAAGAGGAGTTTTATTTGTGACCATTCATTGCTAAGGGTTTGATATTCACTTAAGAGTTGTTTAATACAGCGTTGATAAAAAGTTACGGTATCCATTGTAAGGTTTCTCCTTCATTAAGGGTATAGACAAGCAATTTTAAGTTTGACTCAGTAATTGCCACTTGTCCAACATCACCACTAAAAATATCTTCAAAGGCATGCGAGGGAACAGCCAAATAAAGTTCTCTATCGGGTTCTTGTCGCTTCAGCAACCCCCGATAAATGACAAATTGTCCTATGGCTCGTTCCATGTCTACAACTTGCGATAGAGTTAAGAAACTTTTTATCTCTACCGCAATTTTATGGTTTTGACGAGTTGCCGCAATAACTCGTTCCGCGCCTAAATCGGTTGACAATTCAGGGTTAGAGGCAAAAGAATAAGGGTCATGGGTTATCTGCCAACCTTCTGTAATGAGGGCGTTTTTAACAATATAATGATATTTATCTCGACGTGACATAATTTGTTACTCCACTTAATTGTTTTTGTGTCGCAATTTGACGGCTAGAGGCCGCCTCAGCCTCTTGTTCATCTATAGCATAATCTATCACCGCAAAGCCATGCCGACTGAGCCGTTGATAAAACTCCCAACGGTCACAGCCCAAAATTTGCGCGGCAAAACCCGACGATATTTTGCCTTGTTGATAGAATTGCCCTAAGGTGTACATTAACACCCGTTCGGTAAATTGGGGGCGGTCTTCCCCCACCGCTACCAGTAATTCATTGGGAAAGGTGATTTGAATGGTCATGGTTAGGTTGGGACGCGGATGGGCGCGGATACATGCGGATTTTTAAAATTGGTTTTTATCCGCGTGCATCCGCGTCAATCCGCGCCCTATTTTGTTTAACATGGTTACATGACAGACACGGCCTGGCGCGTCTAAAAAATCGTTGACATTTTGTAGGGGCAATGCCTTGTGCTTGCCCCCATTGTGGGCAGGGACAAGCCCTGCCCCTACGAACAATCATTAAATCGGTATAATGTCTATATTATAACGCCAAATTCAAACCAACAAAAATCGTAATATATTTAGCGGCCTTATACTTCATTCCCCACATTCATTGCCTATCCCCTCAGCTTATGATAAACTCTCCTCACCATGACCCAAGTCACCTTACACCAACTCAGCCAAACCTATCCCCAGGCCAACCTACCCGCCGTCCATCGGCTCAATCTAACCCTGCCCACAGGTCAAATCACCGCGCTGCTGGGGCCGTCGGGTTGTGGCAAAACCACCGTTCTAAAGATGATTGCGGGGCTGGTTGAGCCGACGGAGGGCGACATTCAATTTAGCGGCAAATCAGTTTTGAACTTGCTCGCCGAACGACGCGGCGCGGTCATGGTCTTTCAAAGTCATCTATTATTTCCCTATATGTCAGTCGGTGAGAATGTGGGTTTTGGCTTGAAAATGCGCGGCGTGGACGCGGCCACCGTTCGCCGTCGCGTCGCCACCATGCTAGAGTGGGTACAACTCGGCGGCCTAGAAAATCGCCGCCCCAAACAACTCTCAGGTGGGCAGCAACAGCGAGTTGCCCTCGCTCGCGCCCTCATTGTTGAACCGCAAGTATTACTTTTAGATGAACCCCTCTCTAATTTAGATGCCCATTTACGCGGCGAAATGCGCGACCTCATTTTAACTATCCAACGAAAACTGGCGATTACGACCATTTTTGTTACCCATGACCAAGAGGAGGCCATGCTGATGGCTGACCAAATTGCCTTGATGTTTGTTGGGCGATTGCAGCAATTTGCCCCGCCGCGTGATTTTTACGAACGCCCCGTCAGCGTCGGCGTGGCCCGCTTTTTTGGTGGAGTCAATTTTATACCCGCCACCAAGCATGGCCTCCAACTCGAAACGCCTCTCGGTATATTACATAGCCTACCCCATACCCTGCCCGATGGCCCTGTCATGCTGACCATTCGGCCTGAAAATCTCAATATAAAACCCCACGGGCCAACTCCGCCCGCAGGGTCAAATATCGTTCTCGCCACCATTCAGCAGCAATTGTATTTAGGGACACATGTCCGTTTTACTGTTCAGGCAAACAACCTGATCTTGGAGGTGGTCGCAGAACCCCGTCAAGTTGACCAATTTCGCCTCGGTCAAACCGTCCATTTGGAGTTCCCCGCCCTGCAAATTTGGCTGCTACCCATGCCTTAATGGATTACACTAAAAAACCTTAGCGACTTTGCGTCTTGGCGTTAAATTTTAACGCAGGGGCGCAAAGTGGCTAAGGCCGTTCCAAGATTTAAATCGTCCCAAATTTTGAGGAGCAACACACGCCCTCGTGTGTCACCGTTAGCACGAGGGCGTGCTATACTGCATTTCGTTTGAGACTTACACTTTTATGATGACCATTAGGAGTCCGCAATCCTTTGCGGACAGCCCGGAGTCCGCAATCCTTTGCGGACAGCCCGCAAATAATTGCGGACTCCTATGCCAAAAGTGTAGTTTTCATTTAAAACGCAGTATAACTCCTCTTTGGAAGATTTATTTTCTTGGAACAGCCTAAGAGTTTAGTTCTTAATCCTTACTAACCGTTCACTCTTTTGCAAGGCCGTAATAGAGTCCACGCCAATGCCAAACATGGTCACGCGTAGCTCTTTGGCCGTAATGTCTATTTCATCTAACACCGCTTGCACCGATTGCGTGGCAGCCTTCAAAAAAGGCCCCGCCATGCCCCCTATGATTGCCCCTAAAGAGATACATTTCGCAATCTCTAGTCCATTACGAATACCGCCACTGGCAATAATGGGCATGGTGGCGGGGCTGCCACGCTTGGCCGCTAAAATCGCCTCGGCGGTGGGAATACCCCAATCCACAAAGGTCGCGGCCACTCGCCGTTGGATTTCGGTTTGGGCGCGATACATCTCCACCTGACTCCAACTGGTGCCGCCAGAGCCAGCCACATCCATGGCCTGCACGCCCACATTCACCAAACGGCGCACGGTATCCTCGGCAAAGCCCCAGCCAACCTCTTTGGCAATCACGGGGACGGGCAAAGCGCGGCAAACCTGCTCAATTTTATCCAGCAAACCCCTAAAATGAGTATCGCCTTCAGGCTGTACCGCTTCTTGCATGGCATTGAAATGAAGAATAAGCGCGTCGGCTTGTAACATGTCTACGGCTCGTTGGCAATGCTGAACGGTATAGCCATAGTTCAGTTGAATCGCACCGACATTGGCTAATAAAACGGTGGTGGGGGCTAAATGGCGCACTTGAAAGGTGGGGGCTAAACGGCTATCTTCTAACGCAGACCGTTGGGAGCCTAAGCCCATAGCAATGCCGCGCGCTTCGGCGGCCTCGGCCAGAACATAGTTGATTTGGCGCGCCTGTTCTGTGCCGCCCGTCATGGAAGAGATGAGGAGAGGGGTTTGTAATTTTTTGCCCATAAAATCAATGGTGGTGTCAATTTGTGACAAGTTGATTTCGGGCAGGGCTTGGGGTAGAAAATGATAATTCTCTAACCCCGTTGT
Source organism: Chloroflexota bacterium (assembly GCA_020049115.1). Classification (GTDB taxonomy): domain Bacteria; phylum Chloroflexota; class Anaerolineae; order 4572-78; family J111; genus JAIFLK01. The sequence goes on from JAIFLK010000253.1 coordinate 5,057, forward strand.
TAGTTTGTGAAAATTAACATTTTCTTCTAGGTTGATACGGATGTGGTCTGATTTTCTTTGTTGTGACATGGTTTTTAGACCTACAAGGTTTTGAAAACCTTGCAGGTCTTCACTAATTTGGCTTGAAATTGGGTAATTGAATGGTTCGATTATACCATAACTCGGCAGAGGTAAAAAAACAGCGTTCTTAGAGACACAAGGTTTGCTTTAGTTGTAGCAAAGTGGTAATATCTAGCCAATTTATGTAGTAAGGCATTAGCCAGCTTAAACTTGCTATAAATAAATCATACCGTGATTTTTCTTACAATGAGTTGGGTTAGGTTAAATTAACCTGCCTAATGACTTGGTTCATGGTCATCCTGCACCATATTTTATCAAACAGCTTAACTTAAAGGAGATAACTATAAATGACCAAAGATGAAGTCTTTACAAAAGTGAAGGATATAATCATTGATCAACTAGGGGTTGAGGAAGCCCTTATTACCATGGAAGCCAATTTTCGAGATAATTTGGAGGCTGATTCACTTGATTTAGTAGAGTTAATTATGGCCTTTGAAGAAGAATTTGGCGGTGAAATTTCTGATGAAGAATCTCAGAAAATCACCTCTGTTGGCGAAGCAGTCAATTATTTATACAGCCACCTGTAAAAGTATCAAGTTCGAGACCTTATAGGTTTTGAAAACCTATAAGGTCTTGGAATGTCCCCTATGAAAACTGCACTTTTGGCGTAGGAGTCCGCAATTATTTGCGGGCTGTTCGCAAAGGATGGCGAACTCCTGCTCGTTAGCATAAAAGTGTAAGTCTCAAGTGAAACGGAGTATAAATTAAGGAAAAGAGAACCCATGCCCCATGTGAGTGTTGCGATTTTAGCGGGCGGTCAAAGTAAACGCATGGGGCGCGATAAAGCCTTCCTAGAGGTAAACGGACAGTTAGTTATTGAGCGAGTTATCGCTCAAGTTGCCCCATTAACAAATGATTTATTTATCAGTACCAATACCCCCGAAAAATTTACCCGCTTTGGCTGGCCGACAGTCAGCGATATTTACCCCGATAAAGCGGCTTTAGGTGGGATTTATACGGCTATTCACACCGCGAAATATGACCAGGTGTTAATTGTGGCGTGTGACATGCCACTCTTAAATCAGCCCTTGCTCCAATATTTAATCGATTTAGCCCCGACTGCCGATGTTATTGCCCCCATTATTGCCCCACCTCAGCCCGAAACCCTGCATACTGTTTATAGTAAAAATTGTTTAGCTCCGATTGAAAGGCGTTTATTAGCCAACCAACTGCGCGTCATTGGTTTTTTTGCTGATGTTATTGTTCGTTATGTGAGCGCGTCGGAAGTGGCGAATTTTGACCCCAATTATAATTCATTTATAAATATGAATACCCCTCATGAATGGGAACATGTCAGGCAGTTAGTGGCTGACATGTATCAATAGGAGTCACAGAGCTTGCTTTGTGACACAAAACAAGCGCTGTGACTCCTAGAAAAAACGCGATTACCATGTCTGAAGAATTAGCCCTCCTTAATCGAATTAGCGATGAATTAAATAAAGACCTCGACCCTGACAAAATGTTGCGGCGAGTGTTGAATTTGACGGTAGCACACTTTGCGGCCAGCACGGGCAGTATTATGCTCTTTGACCAAGATGATAGGGTATCTTCTTACATTTTGCAACAAGAAGATTTGAGCCGTGAGCGCGCCAGTCGGATTGTGGGTAAAGTGTTGACTGAGGGTTTTGCGGGTTGGATGTTCACCCATGGGCAAGGCGATGTCATTCATGACACCCATTTGGACAGTCGTTGGGTGGTCTATGATAAGCAGCCGTATGATGTGCGCTCGGTTATTGGCATGCCGCTGCGCCGACGGCAACGGGTGATTGGTATTTTAACGTTGGTGCATGACGAGGCGCATCGCTTCACGGAGCAAAATTTATCTTTGCTGAACGCCATTGCGGGGCAAGCGGCGATTGCGTTGGAAAATGCGCGCCTGTTTAAGCAAACGGAACAGGAACGTAGTAAACTTTCAGCAATTATTAATAGTACGCAAGATGCGGTTTTAGTGACTACGCCCGAAAATCATGCCTTGTTATTGAATCCTGCGGCGCAAGAAATGTTACAAATTGAGGGACGCGACTGGCAAGATAAGCCGTTGACGGAACTAACTAAAAACCCTGATTTACTCAAATTGCTGCTGCCTGACGTGCCGACGAATGGCGAGGTTACGTTACCTAATGGTCGCACCATGTGGGCCAGCGTCACCCATATTCCCGATTTAGATAAGGTGACAGTTTTGCGTGATATTAGCCCCTATAAAGAACTTGACCGTATGAAACGTAATTTTGTGGTGGCTTTTACCCATGATTTACGTACCCCATTAGCCACCGTTAAGGGGTATGTCGATTTGGTACGGATGGATGGCGCGTTAACCGAATTGCAAGAAGAGGATTTAACGGGCATTGTGAAGGCCGCAAACTCCATGAAGTCTCTCGTAGAAGATTTGTTAGAACTCAGCCGCTTAGAGCAACTAACCGAGCTTATCCGCGAGACGATTGATTTGGAGGACATCATCCAAGCCAGCTTAAATTATATGCGTTCGGCGGCGAAAGCTAAACGGATTGAGTTGACGGCTGAGGAAATTACGTTGGGGTTACGAGTTGAGGGGAACAGCGTTTTACTGACGCGAGCGATTAGTAATTTTCTGGACAACGCCATTAAATATACGCCACGTCAGGGCAAAATACGGTTGAAACTACTCCGTAATAATAACCAAGCCTATATCTCCGTAGCCGATAATGGCCCTGGCATTGCCAGCAAAGATTTACCCCGCGTCTTTGAAAAATTCTTCCGCGCCCGCGCCGAGGTGGATGAAGATGTGCCTGGCACGGGCTTGGGGTTATCCATTGTTAAGACTATTGCTGACCAACATCATGGACAAGTGTGGGTGGAAAGTCAGCCCAATATGGGCAGTACCTTTACCTTAACGTTGCCGTTGGTTAGCTAGGCCGTGTCATATTTCTTAGTCATCGGGTAACTTTAAGTCACCCGATGACTATTTTAAACCATCGTAATATCTCTGGACTCACGCGCTGTTGGCTGTGCGTCGCGAGCATGAGGGTAAGGCCAAAGATAATGAGGCTGTTTGTAAGCAGGAAAAAGACAAATTCCTCTAGGGGAAGGGTGTTCCCTAAATGAAAACCCAGCGTTTGGGCGGGGTCAATCGCCCATGTTCCCATTTGGATAGCGTAACTATCCGCTAGACTAAGGTAGACGACTAGTGACCCTAAACTGGTGAAAACCAGCCGCCGATAATGCCATAAAATATCCGCCCCTAACGCCCATTGGAGCATGATGGGCGGTAAAGCCCAAGTTAATTCTAAGGCCAGATAGGTGCCAGGCGACCAGCGAAATACCAGAATGAGTGCCATAATAAACCAGAGAACACCTAAGCTAAAGAGGGGGATGGCGCGCCATAAAAAACGACCTTCGTTAAAACGTTTGGGGGGCAGCAGTCGCTTTGCCAGATAGAGCCACCATAAGCCCGCCAAAAAAGTTTGCACCACAAAAAAGGTATATTCCTCTAGCGGCACCCAACCGATAACCACACCTGTAACAAGTTGCGGATTGTACCACCAAACGCCCGTCGCTACCAGGTAGTTATCCCACGGAGTCGTATAAACCACCGCCACCACGACATGCGCCAGCAAAACGCGCCAAAATGAGCCACCTTGTAAAGTTAAAGGAAGTGGCTTTTTTTGTTGGCTATCCAACCAAGTCAATACGACTAACACCAGCAATGGCAAGCCAATAAATTGGAGCAAAAAGTTAAAGTAGGTCATATTATATATCCCTAGCCCTCTCCCAGTGAGAGAGGGTAATTTTTACTCCCTCGCCATATGGAAGAGGGTGGTTGGCTTATCCCACAAAAATCAAGTTGGTGGGCGATATAAATGAGTTCGCCTCGTTCAATTTGAGCATGGCGTTGGGCTAACCATGCCGTCAGGTTGAGGGGTGTTTTGCCATGCAAAGTGGCTTCAATTGTGTCAATAATGCAATGCAAAAAGTAGGCTTCCTCATGCAAATAGCCGTTGTGGTGAGGATAAACCACCCAATCAGAGCTACCCGCCGCTAAAATTTGCGCGCCTGCGGCCTGCAATTGTGGGAACAACATGCGGCCTGAGCGTGTGCCGCCCACCTTTTGCGGCTGATTCATCGCCCAGTGATAATTATTAATAACTTCGGTATTCCATTGAATTTGGGGCAGAAGAATTGTCTCGCCATCAAAGTTAATGGTAAAGTAATAAAGCCCGTTCGGTTTCAATAGTTCCAATATTTGCGGCAAAGCCACCGACAAATCCACCAAATCCAAAAAGGCATGGGCAATCAATAAATCCCATTGCCCCTGATTTTCGGCTAACCGCATAAAATCAAACAGGTCAGCCGCAACTAAGTTTACCGTAATATATTGACCCGCGCGCTGCAATTTGAATTGTTGGGGCGAGGTGGACTCCACCTGAAACCCCTGCTGCGCGGCCCATTGGGGCAATCGCCGCGCGGCCTCTGCCAGATAGGTGGCTTGTTGGTCAAGGGCCGTGTAAACCACGTTGGTTAGCACATCCCACTCCAGCAAACGTTCCAACATTGTACCAATACCTGCCGCTACCTCTAAAACATGCAGCGGCGCGGCGACGGTTTGCTCAGGCAAATTTATTACCAATTGTTCCAATACAGGACGATTTAGGGCGCGGTCATCTACCGTTTTTTTGGCTGCGAGATAATGGGTGAAATCGAACATGGGCTATAACTCCCGCCGATACGCGGCCCAGGCAATCTCATTTTCCCAAATTTTCACTTCCAGGCCGCTAAGGTTGGGAGCGTTTAGCTGCCTCGCGAACATCTCTGCGACCACGCGGGCAAAGAGTTCAATGCTCGGGTTGGTATCGGCAAACTCGGCTAAGGTGTTCAAGGTTTTATCCTTGAAATAACGCACTATGTCATCAAACATTCGTTCAACCGCCACAATATCCACTAAATAGTTATGTTGGTCAAGGGTCGCCCCGTTTAGTTGTAATTCTATGACATAATGATGGGAGTGCCATTCATTCTCGGCCCCCCAATCACCACCAATAAGGTAATGTTGGGCAACAAAATCGCGCTTTACGGCTAAGGTGTACATGGTTATGGTAATGGAGTCCAACGCCGTAGGCTTTGAGCAGCGGGACAAAGCCTACGGCTTTGGACTCCGTAGAAGTAGATTAATAAGTTAACACAATTTGCACTGTTTCATTAGGGTTGGCTTCAAGCAGGGCGTAGGCTTCGACTGCTTGACTGATGGGGAATCTGTGCGTAATAAATTGGCTCGGTTGAAGTTGTAATAATCTCTGCCAAGCCAATTCTAGCCGCCGCGCTTTGTTCCAACGGCCGCTGAGATGGGGCGTGAGGGTACTTACCTGGCTACTGATTAACCGAATCCGTTGCCGATGGAAACACCCACCTAAATTAAGTGTAACAAGTTTGGTGCCATACCATGACCCCACGATGATGCGGCTATCAAAGCCCGCCAGGTCAATGGCTTGATTAAGTGCGTCGGGGTTGCCCGAAAGTTCATAAATCAGGTCAGCCCCATTATCAAATAGTTGTAAGGTGGATAACGGCTCAAAAGTGCGCCGCGCCCCTAACGCTAACGATAAGTTTCGGCGGGTAGCGGCAGGCTCTATCGTCACCAAATCGCTGAGAGGATATTGCGCCAGTAAATGGGTAGTCAGCAAGCCGACCATGCCTTGCCCCAAAACCACCACCCGTTCACCGATAATCGGCGCGCCATCTAACAATAAATTGACCGCCGTCTCCATATTGGGCAGGAAAATAGCTGCCTCTGGCGTAACATGGGGTGGCAACGGCCATAAATTGTTAGGTGTAGTAATAAAATGGCTTTCATGCGGATGAAAAGCGAAAACCAAACGGCCTTGCCACTCCGCCGCCACACCCGCGCCCAGTGCCACCACTTGCCCGACCATCGTATAACCATATTTAAAAGGATAACGAAATTGACCGCGCAAATCGGCAATCGTTTCATCTAACGCCATATCCAGTGGCACTTGCCCGCGATAAATCAGCCGTTCCGTGCCAGGGCTAATCGCCGATAACATGGCTTGGACTAGCACCTGCCCAGGGCCAGGCGAGGCAATGGGTTCACTTTGCACCTCAACTTTATAGGGGGCTGTAAAATAAATGGCTTGCCGAGTTGTACTGTTAATAGGCATAAATTAGTTTTTTTGCCACTTAGCGACTTTGCGTCTTAGCGTTGAAATTTTAACGCCAAGACGCAAAGTCGCTAAGATACAAACGTTTAGGACTTACGCAAACACCCCAGCCCTCTCCTACGTGGGAGAGGGGTAGGACTTACGCAAAACCGTTCATTTTGAGGAGTGACACACGCCCTCGTGTGTCACTGTTAGCACGAGGGCGTGCTAACTCCGCGATTT
>JAIFLK010000281.1 GCA_020049115.1 Chloroflexota bacterium
AATAGCTCCCGCATCTGCTGCAACTCGGCCTCATTCATCTGATTGAGCCGTAACATGGCCTGCCCCAAAAAATCGTCCCAATCAATTTGTTGATAGGCACTGTAAGGGGTCAGATAAAAAGCCAAAAAGCGCAAAATCGCCTCGCGGTCATCCATGCGCTTGGGCGACAAGGTGCCACCCGTGACCGTTTTCAAAATATCGGCCTGCGCCAAATTTTTCAGCAATTGCGTGGCCTGCCCATGAAACAAACAATGACGAATTTCCTGCGGCGTTAAGCTGACTCCGCCCGTATTGATACGGTAAAAAATCGTAAACTTGACCCCTTCTGGCACATCAGGCTGAATGATATAAAGATTAAGGTACGTCTCCTCAATCTGGCTCTGATATTCGCGGGGCAACTCGGCAAAATTCAGCCCCTCTAGCGCATGGAGAAACTCCAAATTATGTAGCCGCAACTCGCCATGCAAACAAAAGCGGGTCAGCGTAGTCAACCGTTGCAACCCATCCACCAAAACAAAAGCGGGTCAGCGTAGTCAACCGTTGCAACCCATCCACCACCTGCCAACGGCTAGGGCTAATGGCATCCAGATAAAAGGTCGGCAACGGAATATTAAGTAAAATGGACTCAATCAAGCGGCTCTGGCGGCTCTCATCCCACACCACCCGCCGTTGAAACTCAGGCTGGAGGTCAATCTCCTCTAGGCGAATTTTGCGAATAATTTGAAAAATAGTGTAAGGTCTAAAATCAACTTTAACCCGATTCGGGTCGTAGGGGCTGGCATTATCATGGCTGGTTAACATTTGGCTATCCTCATCGAAATTGTTCTATTTTTCACAAAGTATAGCACACCTGGCCGATTTATTAAAACCTTACCACCAATAAAAAAGGAGTGCAACGAATTATAACCCGCTGCACTCCTTTCTTAATAAATCATCTGATAACTAACTTTATTACATGCCAAAGGCCACGACTTTTGTTGGCTTAATTTTGCAAAGCACGCGCACTTCTTTGCCTTCCTGGTCAGCAGGCTGGACACCGCCATAATATTTATCGGCCCCGACATATTTCTTAGCCATTTTGTCAATATGCGCGGCTGCACCTACTTCTGTCATCTCAACCACCGTTCCCCGAACTTCCAAATAGCGGAAATTATTTTGGGGGTCAAGAGCCAAAAAAGTCACTTGAGGACGGGCCGCCATATTACGCTCTTTCAATCGTCCTTTAGCGGTATTAACAAAAACGTATTCCCCATCATAATCCCACCAAACTACCGATAATTGCGGTTGACCGTCTGGCATAACTGTGGCTAAGGTGACATAAATGGGTTGTTCTAACAAATCTTGGTGTGTATCTGGAATTAAAACTGACACTGTGTTACTCCTTTATAGGTAAGAAATTAGAATGTAGAAATTAGAAATTGGGTGCAATAAGTAGGTGAGCATAAATTCTGCGGCAGCCTTTATAAAGGCTAAAATTAGTCCGCAAAACTTTTGCTTGGGTACTTAATCCAATTCCTAATTCCTAATTCCTAATTAACAATTCTCAAAACTAACCCCTTAAGGTAATCCGACTCTGGGCAGGTGAGCAAAATAGGGTGGTCGCTACTTTGGGTTAACCGTTCAATAATTTGCACCTCGCGCGCCGCATCCACTGAAGCCCCAAAGACAACTTTTTGGAACAAATCGGCACTCACCATGCCTGAACAAGAAAAAGTCAGCAAATAGCCGCCTGGTTTAAGCAGCCTCATGGCTTGCATGTTAATGTCTTTATAGCCGCGCGTGGCCTTTTCTACCTGTTGTTTATTGTAAGCAAATTTAGGCGGGTCTAAAATCACCACGTCAAATTGCCGCCCACTTTGCTGATAAAGTCGTAACAAATCAAACGCATCCGCCGTCACATATTCAACCGATTGGTCAGCAAAACCATTTAATTGCATATTTTGTTGGGCAGCCTGCAACATGGGCGCGGAGGTATCCACATTAACAATGTGTTTCGCTTGGGCCTGTGCCGCATAAACGGAAAAGCCCCCCGTATAAGCAAAGACATTTAACACCTCGGCCTGCGCCAAATAAGGCAACGCTTTATAACGATTGTCGCGCTGGTCAAGGTAAAACCCCGTCTTATGCCCCGCCTTCACATCCACCCCGAAACGGAGGCCATGCTCCAAAATTTCTAAATTTTCAGGTGGCATCTCGCCTTGAATGAGGCCCGTTTGCGTGGGCAGCCCCTCTTTGCCCCGTCCCTCGCCGTCACTCCGTTCATAAATACCGCGTGGCGCAAGCAACTCGGTCAAAGATTGCAAAATATCCACCCGATGTTTATCTACCGCCAACGACAGAAACTGCACTACCAACCAATCCCCGTAACGGTCAACAATCAACCCCGATAGGCCATCGGCCTCCGAATGAACCAGGCGATAGGCGTTACTATCCGTACTTTGGGCCAGGGCTTGTCGCCCCATAACTGCCCGCCCTAACCGCCGCCGCCAGAAATCTAGCGTAATCTGTTCATCCCATTGCCAAGTAAACACGCGCACTTGAATTTGCGATTGGCGGTTATAAATCCCCCGTGCCAGAAAATTCTCTTTATAGTCATATACCGTCACCACCGCCCCATCTCCTGGCTGCCCCTCTACTCGCGCTATCGCCCCTGAAAAAATCCAGGGGTGACGATTCCTGACCGATTTTTCACGGCCTTGCTTAAGAAAAATTTTTATTTCTGACATAGTTTTAGTCGCTATTTAGGAGTCCAAAGCCGCAGGCTTTGACCCACTACTCAAAGCCTACGGCTTTGGACTCCGCTTATTTTTAGGACTTACGCAAACACCTCACCCCAACCCTCTCCTACTTAGGAGAGGGAGTAAAGTCTCCCCTCGATGTCGGGGGGATTAAGGGGGTAGACTTGGTATTTGCGTAAGCGCTTATTTTCTAATTTACCCTTGCCGCATCACCACCCGCAACTCGGATTTATAACCAGGGTCAGGGCCAATATCATGGAAAGTCTTATCGGCAGCCACATCAATTGACAGGCCATCGACTAAATATTGTTTTAACAAATACAACGTGGCCTTATCGGTATGGTCAATCGAAACCAAATCCGTCCAACCTACCACCGCTTTAGCCCCGCGATTCACAAACAAACGCGCCGTTTCCTTGCCGCGCATCCCATCACAACCCATCATTACGATGATGGAATTATCAAAATTGCCCTGCATGCCCTGTTTGAAAAAAGGGTCCATCACAATAAAAACGGGTTTCTCGCCGGTATTTTCCGACATAAACCGCCCTATCCACTGCAATTGTTTTTCAGGCAAATATTTCGACTCTTCATCTGGTTCACCGGTCGCCAGATAAACAAAAGGTTGTTGAACTTTCTCGCCCTGCTCATCCAATATGACAGAAGTGCCATGCACCCGTAATAAAATGATGTCATCTGAGCGAGTGGGCATGGTTCGATAGAAATTAACCGTTACCTCATCATGGGGAATGTAAGTCACTTGATAGCCCGCTTTTTCCAGCATATTGGTCGCCGTTTGCACAAAGGTAGAATTTGGGTAAACCACACTCAATTGGTCAACAATAATCGCGGTTTTCGGTGGTTTAAAAGAAGGCAATGAAAAATCAGTCGCCGCCCCTGCGGTGGTCACAGGGATGGGCGTGGGCAGGGCAGGAGGTTGCGGGGCTGCGGTTGGCCAGGCCGAGACCACCATGCCCACCAAGCCACCAAAGGCCAATAACCAAGCCAAAATAACACGCGGGGTCATGGAGGTTGTTTTTGTTTTATTAACCTCAGTCGCTTGAGTGGTTGGTTTCGTTGATTTTGTAGATTTCGTTGTCATAGTTTTTTCATATAATCCTGTCGTAAAATAGCATAATTTTCTACATCTTCAAATACCGTGCCTTTATAAACCGCCTGTCGCGACTGCCCTTCATAGCTCATGCCTGCCTTTTGCATGACTTTGCCTGACGCGGGATTACGCACAAAATGGTCAGCCTGAACCCGATTCAACTCTAACACCTCAAAGCTAAACCGAATCAAAGTTTGCACCACCTCCGTGCCGTAACCTTGCCCCCAATAAGCGCGCCCCAACCAATAACCCAACCGCCCCCACTTGTTCTCATGATTAAGCGTCAGCCCAATCTCGCCCAGCGTGGCCTGGTCTTGCCGACGTATGATGACAAAAGTGAAGCCCTGCCCCAACTCATAACGCTGATGCTGAGAACGCAGGCGAGTCTGTGCCATTTCTAAATCAAAGGGATGGGGCAAACTCAGCAAATTATCAGCAATGGCTTTATTATTACCAAGTCGTTGCAATTCAACTGCATCCGCCCATTGATGTGGGCGCAAAATAAGCCGTGAGGCTTGTAAAGTGGGTGGGTGGGCGCGGGGCGATGTTTTGGCTAATTCGTAATCTTTTTGCAACAGACCATATTGCTCAATATCTTCAAATTGCCCATCCATGAAGATGTGGTCACGCTGACACCCCTCATATTTTAGCCCCAACTTTTGCATGACCCGACCTGACGCGGGATTACGTTTCAAATAGTGGGCTTCAATCCGATTGAGTTTTAAAACTTCAAAGCCATATTGTAACAATTCTCGCGCCGCTTCGGTGGCATAATTTTGCCCCCAATAGGGCTGCCCCACCCAATAACCCAACGCCGCCCGCCGTGCCAAACTGTTTACCCGTAACGAAATCGCCCCCACCAACTCATGGTCAGCCTGACGCACGATGGCAAAATGACGCGACTCTCCTTCCCATGAAACGTTTTGATGCGAGTTTATCCACCGTTCGGCTTCACCCTCAGGGTAAGGATGCGGAATGTTTGGGATATTTTGGGCAATTGCCTTATTATTTACCAATTGTTTCACTTTAGGCGCATCAGCCACGGTAAACGGGCGCAAGGTTAAGCGTGGGGTGGTTAAAATGGGATATTCAATCATCAGCCTCACCATAAAAGGTTAAATCATCCGCCAACATTAAGGGCAAAAAACGGGTTTCCCCCAACAACGTTGAGAACATTACGCCAATGCGCTGCGCCCCCATCCGTTGATAAAAACCCTCGGCATGGGGGTCAGCTGTAATTTCCACCGCCGTCGCCCCAACCTCAGCCGCCGTCCGCATGGCGTGAACAAACAATTGTTGCCCTACGCCCTGCCGAATGTAATTTGGCTTAATCCACAAATGCTCTAAGACAATCTGCGGGGGCGGGGCCGATATTAAGGCATAAAACCCCACAATTTCGGTCTCGACCTGGGCCAAATAAACCAAATGTTGCGTAATAAACTCAGGGGTGACAGTTAGCACTTGTCGCCAAATTTCTAAATAGTCTGGCGGGTAACCCCAATAGGCTTTGGCAGCAATAGCAATTTGGCTGAGGGTTTCAGCATTATCAATTGTTGCGGGTAAAATGGTCACAGGTATCATAAAAAAAATAGAATCCGCGAAGCCCGCTAAGAAAAGCTAAGATTTCCAATTGTAAGTAATTCGGCCAGCCTTTATAAGGTTTTGAACCTTATAAAGGCTTACATCAATCACCCGAAAATTTACAGCGGGGGAAGTTTTTGTTTTTTCTTCCGATTTCTTCGCGTGGCTTCGCGGATTCTTCGCGTTATATTTTCCAATATTTAGGCTTCCAATAGCCATCTTCTTGATAAAAATCGCCAAAGACGGCGGGTTCAGCTTCCATCATCCGTTGTAACATCATGGAAGCCACATAGCAAATTTCTTCCTCCGCCGCAGGGTCACAGCGCATGGTGAAAATATGCCGCAGGGCGCGCAAATTACCCGTCCACACGCCGCCCGTTGCCACGCCCATGCCGATAATGCGCCGAAAGAGCGAAGTTAATTTCTTTTTATCTTTGAATTTTTGTAGACTTTCGTAATCCCATACCGCCAAAAGTTCTTGATAATTTTCCTCCATTTGGCTAAAGGCACGGTTAAAAATCGCGCGCGTCTTTTCTTTGGCCACGCGAATTTCTGGCGTATCATCATCGCCATCTTGAATGGACGGGGGAATCCAGTAAGCTAAATCATCATACCGAATATAACGCATGGAGCCTTCGCTCACGGCCATACCCGCGCGGTGCCGATTGAACTCGGCGGTAAAGACGCGGCTGACATTTTCAATGGCAAAGGTATAATTGACATGCTCAATCACTGAGCCATGCCCAACCTTAAGAATATTATCAATAAAGTCGGTTAAATCCTGACGAACACGAGTTACATTAGGGTTAAGCCCTGGCTGAAAACTCATGTAACACCGTTTACCCGCCAAAGTGATTAACAATTGACCCACTGTAGCTGCTTCCTGCGGTGGCAATGCAAATTCATCTGCCCCAATGAAATCCAGCCAACTCCGCATTTCAGGGCTATCAGGCGCGGTTTTGGCAATGAGAAAAATTTGTGGTTCAACGTGATGCATGGTAAATGAGAAGTGAGAAATGAGAAATAAGAGGTAAGAAATGAGAAGTAAGAAATAAATATCTACTTCTCATTTCTCACCTCTTATTTCTCACTTCTCACTTTTTTCTATGGCAAAACAATTCACAATAATTGGTTCTTCTATCCACAGTAAGGGGACTAAATAATCACCGAGGCGGATAGCCATGTAAGCATTTTCGCTGCCATCAAAGCGCATGGCTTTATCCATTTCAATGCCCCAACGGTGGCCTAAATCTAAAATGGTTTGGGCATGCTCGGCTAATGTTTTGTCATACGAGAGGCTTAACATTAAATATTTATGGTCGGTGGAAAGAGCCACCGTTATTTTAGCCCATTTCGTATTACGATAATGGTTCAAATTTTCAGGGGTGAACCATTCATTCAAGGGGTTAAAATTATATTGCCCCTGCCACAGAAAAATAGGCCCGCCGCCCCACGCCACACTCGTTTGGTGATAACGCTCGGCCTGGCGAACGACATCAATCTCAAACTGCCCATTCAGGTCAAAGAGGGTGGCGCGCCCTAAATGGAAAAATAACTCTTGACCCGTTTCAGATTTATTGGTGCCATCTAGGGCATAATAATCACCTGTCGTAATCACCAAACTATCAGGTGAGAAACAGTAAGAAGGGGTTATGCGCGCCACCCGCCGTTGTTCAGGGCGAGTGATGGGTGGCAAAATATTACGTAATTTATAGCTCTGTTGCTGCAAATCAATGACCACATGATGAGCGTCATTAAAGGTTATATAAACCACGCCTGGAGCTAAGACAAAGGCTCGTTGGGATAAAACAATGCGCCGCAATTGGATCATGGTGGGCGCGTCCGCACCGACCAACGCATTTAATTCAGCCTCACTCATGCGCTGATTGGGTGTACACTCGGTACAATCAGTACGCCGTTGCGGGGTATTAATGTTAAGCAATAAACTAGCGGGGAAATAATTCAAGGGCTTAATCGTTTGCTGTGGGTCACAATTGACCACCGTACAGTGAGCCAGGTCTAAAGTAGGCGTGGGCGTTGGGGTCAAGGTTGGCGTGTTGGTAGGCATGGCCGTGTTAGTAGGCGTGGCCGTTGGGGTTTTAGTGGGCGTTTGGCTTGGCGTTGGGGTAAAAACGAGAGTCTCACTTGGCCTAGTGGTTACAGTGGTGGCAGGCTGCCTAGAAGCGGTTGCCGTTACGAGAGAAACAGAAGGCGCAACAAATTCATCCTGTAAAAAACCTGATAGGATGATAATAAGGGCAATCGCCGCAACTATGAGGCTAAGAATGGAGAGTTTCGCATGTTTATAATGAAGCATTAAGGTTATGATTTGGGTTTACTATCACTTACAACAATCATAATTGACCCAATTTACGTAAAACTTGTAAATCAGCCTCAAACTCAGCCACATCATAAATGGGAATTTGACGACTAGCCAAAAGATGCTGAAATAGGACTTACGCAAAAATGGCGTATTTGTGGTAGGAGTCCGCAATTATTTGCGGGCTGTCCGCAAAGGATTGCGGACTCCTGCGTAAGTCAATTATTTGCGGGCTGTCCGCAAAGGATTGCGGACTCCTGCGTAAGTCCTATGAAACTGAAAACGGGTCATTTGTGACAATTGACTCGCTTTACCTAATGAAAGTTTGCCTTTTTGATACAGCATAATAGCAATCTCATGTAATAACTCCGACTCACTCATGTGGGTAGCATAAACAATATCTTCAGAGATAATCAAATTCATAATCATACTCCTTTATAATATATTTTAGCCATTTCCCAACTGCCGCAAAAAATCAAACGTATAAATCCCCGTTTGATGTCCATCCGCCCAGAAAAATTGTAGGGCATAATTGCCCACCAACTCTACGGGTTGGTAGGGGCGCAAAATGCCCTCGGTGATGGCTTGGTCTGGCTTAAGGATACGTAATGGGTCATCATTATTACGCACCGCGTCGCACTCGGCGCAAGGGCAAGCCTTACGTAATTGAGTGAAAGTATAGACACTTGGCGATGGCTTATCCGCCCAGGTCAGCCGCACTTGGCGTTGTTTTAGGTCAACTTGGATGTCAGTGGGAGTGTTCAAGTGAGAAATGAGGAATTAGGAATTAGGAATTAGGAATTATACTGCGTATCAAATGAAAGTTACACTTTTGGCATAGGAGTCCGCAATCATTTGCGGACAGCCCGCAAAGAATTGCGGACTCCAGA
>JAIFLK010000102.1 GCA_020049115.1 Chloroflexota bacterium
GCCCCAATCAACATGCCCTCTAACAAACGGTGCGGGTCGCCCTCAATGGTCGCCCTATCCATAAACGCGCCAGGGTCGCCCTCGTCAGCATTACAAATGAGATATTTGGGGCTGGGTTTTTGGCGTAGCAACTCCCATTTAATGCCCGTTGGGAAGCCACCGCCGCCACGCCCGCGCAATTTGGAGTCTTTAATTGCTTGCACCACCGCTGCGGGGGTCATTTTTAGGGCGAGTTTGAAGGCTTGATAGCCGTCATGGGCGAGATAATCTGTTAGCCAATTGGGGTCAATGATGCCGCAAAGTTGGGTGGTGAGCTTAAATTGCTTGCCCAAAAAGGGATAATCGCGGCGGTCATTATAACGACTTATGACCCAATCGGGTGGCACTTCCCAATTGCCCGCCGCAAAATGTTGGTCAAGCATGGGCTTGACCCGTTCAGGCGTAACGGGGCCGTAAAGGGTGGATTGATTACCCATTTCCACCTCCACCACAGGCTCACGGTGGCACACGCCTAACGAACCCGTACGCTTAATGGCGATGGGCAGTTGGCGGCGGTTAATATATGTTTCAATGGCGGATAAGGTGGCCTCTGCCCCCGCCGCAATGTCACTGGTAGACATGCCAATACGAATAATTGCCGTCATAGGAACTCCTTTAGACCTTTTTAGACCCTCACCCCCAGCCCCTCTCCCAAAGGGCGAGGGGAGTTAAAGACTCCCTCTCCCAAAGGGCGAGGGGAGTTAAAGACTCCCTCTCCCAAAGGGCGAGGGGAGTTAAAGACTCCTTGCTCTTTGAGAGGGAGTTAAAGACTCCCTCTCCCTTTGGGAGAGGGTTGGGGTGAGGGCAAATTTTACCGAAATAACTCTTTATTCGCCTCTGCCCGCAGATGTTCGAGGGCTTGCCAGGCCTCATCAGGGGTCATGCGGCCATGGGTGCGGTCATTAACGACCATAACGGGGGCAAAGCTACATGCGCCCACACAGGCAACAGTTTGTAAGGTGATGAGGCCGTCAGGGGTGGTTTCATCTTCGCCAATGCCAAGTTTTTGCTCTAAATGACTGAGTATTTCGGAAGAATGACCGACATGGCAGGCCGTCCCTTTGCAGACGCGCACTTGATAGCGACCAGGCGGTTTCATTTGGAAGAGGTTGTAGAAAGTTGCCACGCCATAAACGCGGCTGAGGGGAAAGCCCAACTCTTGGGCGGTATATTCAAGTTGATTTTTGGGGAGATAACCGTAATGGTGCTGAATTTCTTCCAACACGGTGATGAGGGCGTCGCGCTGGCCGCGATGACGGTTTAGGATAACCATTAAATCGGCGGGCGGCGGGGCGGTTAGCGGGGAGCCATGGTAGACATTTTTTTTGAGGGGTTTATCG
This sequence comes from Chloroflexota bacterium, assembly GCA_020049115.1. Taxonomy (GTDB): domain Bacteria; phylum Chloroflexota; class Anaerolineae; order 4572-78; family J111; genus JAIFLK01. Next base: position 1,380 of record JAIFLK010000102.1, read on the forward strand.
TCACGTAACTTCATTGTTATGTGGGCCTATTGCGTAATACGGGTGGCGTATTGCGTAATACACCGTTGGTTTTTGCTTTAAGGAGTGCGAAAATTTTATTTTCGCCTGTCAAAATGAAATTTTGACACTCCTGTTGATTGCCTATTTAGTCATCAGGTGACTTTAAGTCACCTGATGACTAGGCCACAGGTAGGGAAATTTTTGGTAATGTAAAATAAAAAGTTGAGCCTTGACCTTCAACGCTGGTGAGGCCGATTTCGCCCCCATTTTTATGAACGAGTTGTTGGCATAGTAATAAACCTAAACCTGTGCCTTCTTCCCCTGCTGTGCCGTAGGTTTTGAATTTGTTATCTAGTTGAAATAAATTGACCTGGTGTTCAGGGGCAATGCCTACGCCCGTGTCGGTAATACTCACCTTAATAAAGTCGGTCTGCGCTTCGGTGGTGAGCGTTACTTGTCCGTCATTGGGCGTAAATTTGATGGCGTTAGAGAGCAGATTGCGGATGATGGTACTAATCATATTGTAATCTGCGTAAACTAAATGTGCAGATTGCGATAAATTATGTAATGTTATTGCTTTGGGGTGGGCATTTAATTCCAAAACATCCATAATCTCCCGCCCTATTTCGGCGATATTTAAGGGCATTGGCTCAAAAGCCAGGTCGTTTCGTTGATTTGCGGCCCAGGCGAGCAAACTCTCTAACAGTTTATATAAATTATGGGCTGCGCTTTGAATGGCTTCAACCGCCATTTTAAGGTCAGTTGGCTCTAAGGTGACCCAAGTATGGTTTAAATAATCGCTCAAGCCTAAGATGACCGAAAAAGGATTGCGTAAATCATGGGCGATAATGGCGAGAAAGCGGTCTTTTTGGGCATTTAACTGGCGCAATTCACCTTCTAAAGTGCGATAACGGGCTTCACTGGCTTGCAAATCTAGCTGGAGTTGTTTTCGTTCCGTAATATCAGTTTGCGTACCGACCATTCGTAATGGTTTGCCATCTTCCGTCCAACTCATGACCTTGCCGCGAGCAAGATGCCAACGATAATTGCCGTCTCGATGTAATAAGCGATGTTCATTCATGTAATAAGGTGTTTCGCCACGAAAATAGGCGGCCAGTTGTTCATAAGTGGTGGCTTTATCATCGGGGTGAAGCCGCTTATCCCATTCAGCAAAATCAGAACTGATTTCAGGCTCGGCATAGCCTAACATTTCCTTCCAACGTGGCGAGAAAAAGACTTCATTTGTTTGGGGATTCCAGTCCCACACGCCATCATCGCTCCCTTTAAGCGCATATTGCCACCGTTCTTCACTCTTTCGTAAGGCATCTTCCATTCGTTTACGTTCAGTAATGTCGGTGATGAAAGCAGTGACTGACACATTACCATCAATTTCAGCATAACTTAAGCCAATTTCCAACGGAAATTCATGGCCATCTTTATGTTGCCCCCAAAAGTCCAGCCCATGACCCATAGCGCGAATTTGGGGCTGGGTAAAATAGTGGGCGCGATAGTGGGCGTGTTTGTGGCGATAACGTTCAGGCAATAGTATTTCAAGGTCTTGCCCCAACAACTCCTTGTGAGTATAACCAAACATTTGCGTAGCTTGGCTATTTGCCAACATGATAGCACCTTCCGAGTTAATCATCAGAATAGCCTCAGAAACCGATTCGACCACGGTGCGAAATATTTGTTCACTTTCTTGAAAACTATCTTCTATCCGTTTACGTTCAGTAATATCTATCATCACCCCTACGATGCCCGTAATTTGGTCATGGACATTTCTAATGACCGACCTAGTATTTAAAAAAGTGCGCTCTTCTCGCAATGTTTGGTGATAAATATTGTATTCGTACACTTGCGGCACATTGGGCTGGGCCAATAAAGCCAAATTCATTTCGTTATATTTATGGGCATTGTCTGTCGGCCAAATCTCAAACACGGTTCTACCAATAATCTCAGCCACTGATTTTTTATTCACTGACGCAAAGGCTTGATTACAGCCTAAATATCGGCCTCGGATATCTTTATAAAAAATGGGGGTAGGGATGGCCTCAAATAATTCATGGATAAGATGTTGTGCGTGCTTTTCATGCAATACCTCCTCCATTTGTTTGCGTTCCGTAATATTATCGGAAACAACAATCACCCGCCAATCGGAAAAAGCCACTGGTACCGCGCTGACATTTGTCCAAATTGTTTGGTCATTTTCCGTAACTATGCCCGTTTCCACATTATAAACAGGTTGTTGCTTTTGAATGGCCTGGCTACTGGCAAAATCAGCTGCCTGCATATTCGTACCGTCAGGGTGAATATAACGGCGTTTTTGATAATCGCCCCGTAATAAACCATCCTGAGAAATTTGCAAAATTTGCTCTAAGGCGGGGTTCATATAGGCAATTTTATTATCGGTGTTCAATACTGAAATACCAATAGGTAATAAATCTAACAAAGTCTTGAGTTTTTGTTCGCTTTCCCGCAGAGCCTCCTCCGCGCGGGTATGTTCAGTGATGTCGTGAATGATGGCAAGAAACATGCGCTGTTCTTGCCAGGTGACGGCTGAAACATACATTTCTACGGTGCAAATCTCGCCCGAAGCCAACCGCTGCGGCATTACGAAATGAGTCCGCCCTGCCTGTAGCTCGGCCAAATCTAGCATGAAAGGCGAGCTAAGGTCATTAATATTCAGATTGTTTAATTGTGCGGCGGTATAACCGTAAAAACGGTTAGCCGCTTGGTTGGTATCTATAATTTGGCCTGTATCTGGGTCAAGCAACACCATCATGGCATCATGCTTATCGAGCATGGCATGGAACATCTTTTTGTACATGGGTTAATTCCTTTGTTATGTCGGCTGAATAGTTCATCGCGTTAAAGTTCACCTGATAATAGGCAAACTGTTACTGATAGGATACTAGCGACGTAGGAATTGTCAATAAAATAGGGGCTTACGCAAAAACCAAGTCTACCCCCCTTAATCCCCCCGACATCGGGGGGAGATTTTGCTCCCTCTCCTACGTAGGAGAGGGCTGGGGTGAGGTGGTTTTAGCTTGGGTTGAAAGAAAATTTAGGTAACGTAAAATAAAAAGTTGAGCCTTGACCTTCAACACTGGTTACGCCAATTTCGCCGCCATTTTTATGCACTAATTGCTGACATAAAAGTAACCCTAAACCTGTGCCTGGCTCATTTTCCGTGCCAGGCGTTTTATATTTGCTTTCCATGTGAAACAATTTGGCCTGGTTTTCAGGCGCAATACCTACGCCCGTGTCGGTGATAGAAATTTTAATAAAATCAGCCATAGCCTCAGTAAAGAGGGTGATTTGTCCACCTCTAGGGGTAAATTTAAGCGCATTAGAGAGTAAATTTCGCATAATGGTGTTAATCATATTGTAATCACCATACACCAGGTGTTCGGAGTGAGCTAGATTGTGTAGCATTATTTCTTTAGAAGTGGCATTTAAGGCTAACAGAGCTAACGGTTCTTGCCCCATTTCGGCGATATTTAATTCCATTGGCTCAAAAGCCAGGGCATCTTGTTGAACTTGTGACCAGGCGAGCAGATTTTCTAACAGTTTATATAGGTTATGGGCTGAACTTTGAATTGCCTTAACCGCAATTTTAAGGTCAGCTTTTTCAATGGTTTGCCATGTTTCGTTCAAATAATCGCTAAACCCTAAAATGGCCGAGAAGGGGTTGCGTAAATCATGGGCAATAATGGCGAGAAACCGATCCTTTTGGATATTTAACTCACGCAATTCCCCTTCTAAGGCGCGATAACGGGTTTCACTGGCTTGCAAGGCTTGTTGAATGAGCTTGCGTTCCGTAATGTCAGTATGTGTGCCGACTATCCGTAACGGTTTGCCCGCTTCCAGCCAACTCATCACCTTCCCTCGGTCAAGAATCCAACGATAACTGCCATCTCGGTGCAACAGCCGATGTTCACTCTGGTAATAGGGGGTTTCACCGCGCAAATGGGCATTTAATTTTTCATAAATCGCCGCTTTATCATCGGGATGGATACGTTTATCCCACTCACTCAAGTCGCTGCTAATTTCATGCTCGGCATAACCTATTATTTCTTTCCAGCGCGGCGAGAAATAGACCTGATTGGTTTCGGCGTTCCAATCCCACACCCCATCACCACTACCCTCTAGCGCATATTGCCACCGTTCTTCACTCTCATGCAGAGCCTCCTCCGCCTTTTTACGTTCCGTAATATCTTTGACAAAGCCTAAATAACGCGTGGCCGATAATTTAACTGCATCAACCGACCACCAGCGTTTTTGACCACTCTGATGCAAAAACATAAACTCACTCGTCGCATAGCCCGTTGATTGTACTGTTTTGAAATGATTAAGCCCCGCCTCCAGCATGTCAGACGGCAGCAAACTGGCAATATTCATTTGGAGTAATTCAGCCTCAGGATAGCCTGTTATCAGGGCCGCCGCCTGGTTCACCTCTAAAAAATTTCCCTGGTCATTCGCCACAAAAACGCCATCAGGCGAATTATCAATGTAGCTGCGGAATTTGGCCTCACTCTCACGCAAGGCGGTCTCCAGTCGCTGCCGTTCCGTAATATCATGAATGATAGAAAAAAGTACATGGCCGTTTTTCCAGATAATCGGCGAAGAGTGAACCTCCACCGTGCGAATTTCGCCTGAGGCGAGCCGATGGGGAAAAATAAAATAGTTGCGCTCCTCATGTAACGCGAGTTGTCGTTCTTGGGCTATCTCGGCGGGGGGCAAGATGTTAATATCCTGAATATTCAGGCCGTTCATTTCCGTCACGCTATAGCCATAAAATAGTTGCGCCGCTTGATTACTCTCAATAATTTGGCCGCTGATGGGGTCAATCAACAGCATGATGGCGTTATGTTTTTCCAACAGCAGTTGGAAAAATTCCAACCGTTCTTGTAACAGAGCCTCTAACCGTTTCTGTCGGGTGATGTCGGTAATAACCCCCACTATTCCCGTCACCTCATCATCCACATTCTTAATGACTGATTTGGTCATCAAAAAGGTGAGTTCCTGTTGCAACGCGGGGTGATAAGCCTTGTATTCATAAGTCTTAACCTGCGGTTGCGCGATTAAGGCCAAATCCGCCGCATGATAGTTACGGGCATACGCTTCAGGCGTAATCTCAAAAGCCGTTTTACCGATAATCTCCTCTTTGGGCAATTCGGCAAAAGTAGCAAAGGCTTGGTTACAGGCTAAATATTTGCCTTGTGGGTCTTTATAAAAAATCGGCACGGGGATGGCCTCAAAAAGTTCATGCAACAAATGTTCCTCTTCCCTGGCTCGCCTGGCCTGCTCTTGCTTTTGCTTGGTTAAAACCCGCCGCATCATTTGTAGATGTTGTTGCTCTTGTTTGGCCTTTAGCATCTCCTCCAGCCGTTTACGCTTGGTAATGTCAGCCGTAACAATAATGACGCACCAATCGGCATAAGCCACGGGTATCGCGCTGACACTTGTCCAAACAATTTCGTCATTTTCTATTACGACCCCCGTTTCCACATTATAAATAGGTTGTTGCTTTTGAATGGCCTGGCTACTGGCAAAGTCGGTGGCTGACATGGGCGTACCATCTGCCTGAAGATAGGTTCGCTGCCGATAATCGCCGCGCGCCAGCCCCGTAGAGGAAATCTGCAAAATTTCTTCCAACGCCTGGTTCATATAAACAATTTGGTTTGCCGTATCTAACACCGAGATGCCAATGGGCAATAACTCAAACAGCGTGTGCAGTTTGCGCTCACTTTCCCGCAAAGCTTCCTCAGCTTGTCTACGTTCCGTAATATCCTGAATAAAGCTAATGGCGACCACTTGGCCGTCCAATTCAGCATGGCTTAAGCTAATTTCCACTGGAAATTCACTGCCATCTTTACGCCGCCCCACCAACTCCAACCCATGCGCCATCGGGCGAATTTTGGGGTGGGTAAAATAGTGGCTTAAATGGCTAACATGAGTCTCACGATAGCGTTTAGGCAAGAGCATGTCCAACGGTTGCCCTAACAATTCCTCTGCCGCATAATCAAACATCTGCGCGGCGGGCGCGTTGACTAACGTCATGCAACCCGTCGAGTCAACCATGATAATTCCTTCAAGCACCGATTCTACAA
>JAIFLK010000047.1 GCA_020049115.1 Chloroflexota bacterium
ACCGTTCATTTTGAGGAGTGACACACGCCCTCGTGTGTCACTGTTAGCACGAGGGCGTGCTAACTCCGCGATTTTTGCGTAAGTCCTATTTCCTACTCTTTTCACCTTTTTTATCGGTTCCCACAAAATACGGGAGTGTCAGTATTTTCCAACCCCAAAAAGGTTAAAACTTTCAGTTTTTCAATCTCAATCATATCATGCCCCCAATATCCAGGCAAACCCTAACCACAAACCTTTGCCCTCTGATATAAAAAATGGTATGATGTAGGGATAATTCTTAGACGGATTGGGTGAATAGTAACGTGGCGATATATACACATATTGTCGGTTGGGGGAAATATCTCCCCGAAAAAATTGTAACGAATAACGATTTATCCACCTGGATGGATACATCGGATGAATGGATTCGTTCTCGCACAGGCATTGGTCAACGGCACCATGCGGCTGACCATGAAAGTACCTCTAGCATGGCAACCATGGCCGCGCAAGAGGCGTTAGACCGCGCCCGTATTGCGCCCTCAGCCATTGATTTAATCATTGTCGCCACGTTATCGCCTGACCATATTTTCCCCTCAACGGCCTGCTTTGTGCAAGATGCGTTGGGCGCGACCCATGCGGGGGCTTATGATTTGAGCGCGGCCTGTTCGGGCTTTATTTATGCGCTGGCAATGGGCAACGCCATGATTCAGTCGGGCGCGGCCAAAGTAGTGCTGGTCATTGGGGCGGAGACCACCTCACGCTTTTTAGATAAACGGGACCGTTCTACTTATCCCCTGTTTGGCGACGGCGCGGGGGCGGTGGTGTTACAGGCCGATGAAACGCCAGGCGGTATTTTAGCCAGTGTTTTAGGAGCAGATGGTTCGGGCGCGGAGCATTTGGGGATTCCTGCGGGCGGCAGCAAAATGCCCGCCTCTCATGAAACAATAGACAAAAGATTACATTATATGAAGATGAATGGGGCGGAGGTTTATCGCTTTGCGACCCGCACTCTGGGCCGTGTAGTGAAAGAAGCCTGTGAAAAAGCGGGCATTACGATAGAAGAAATTGATTTATTAGTGCCTCATCAAGCCAACGCGCGGATTATTGCCAGCGCGGAAAAACATCTCAAATTAACTAGCGACAAAGTATTTATTAATTTAGATAAATATGGTAATACCTCAGCCGCATCGATTCCCATTGCGTTATGTGAAGCCATTGAGCAGGGGCGCGTTCATCATAAAGATAATATTGTGCTGGTCGGCTTTGGTGGCGGTTTAACCTGGGGCGCGACGGTAGTTAGTTGGGGCTTACAAATGCCTTACCAACCACGTCAATGGTGGTATCGAGGGATGCGCTGGATGGTTTACCGTTGGGCGCGAGTACGTTCTATGAGATTACGGCTCAATCGTTGGTTAGATGGTCATAGTCCTTTTAGAAATGAGCCTGATTACACATTATTACCAGAGCCGCCTGTCAAGGATATTCCCAAAGTTCCACCTAAACCAGCCAAAGAAATTCCCCCTCAGCCTGAGAAAGCAGCCCCCACACCTAGTAAAGATGGCGGGCAACCTTTGTTAGATAAAAAACACAAGGATGATAAACCTGCTCTTAATGGCAGTATCAATCCTTCATCAGAGCCGCGGCCTGATAAAAAACAGGTAACAACTCCGTCAGAATCAGTGAAGGTCGCCAAGAAAAGCTAAGAGCGTGAACTATGTCACCACAAAATGAAGAAGTAACTATTCAACTTGACCAATTTTTGAAACGTTTGGGGCTAGTAGATACTGGCGGTCAGGCTAAAGTTGTGATTCAAGGCGGGGAAGTGTTACTTAATGGCCTGGTAGAGACTCGCCGCAAAAAGAAATTACGCGCGGGAGATAAAGTTACATTTAATAAACGGACTTGGGTGGTCAAATTTGAGTCGTAAATATCAAAGACCTCACCGGTTTTAAAAACCTGTGAGGTCTTCAATGGGGGCTAACTATGAAGATAACATCACTGGGAGTCAATGCGGCTTTTTCAACGGGGGCATTTGAGGAGGTCATTTCGATTGAAGATGCCTTTCGAATTGCTCAATCACCAGAAATGCGCCAGGCTTCACCTGAAATTATTGCGGCGGAACTCAATAAACATAAGAAAAAGTTATATAGCCCTAAATGGCAGGCTAATTTCCTGATTGAATTTGACATGCCTAGTAAACGTGGCACGAGTGGTTACCGTTTATTAGTTGATTTGGGTTGTGATGGCCGACACTCCTTAAAAGGATTAGGGCTGACCTCCTCGGACATTGATGGCATTTATATTTCTCATCCGCATAGTGACCATATTGGCGGGATTGAATATTTAGGCATTACGACGCTGTTTAACCCTTATTACACCCCCGCGAAAAAAGAGTGGGTGGGCGACCAATTGATTGCTGATAAACTATTTTTAGAGCAAGAATGGTGGCCTAGCCCGCCCGCTAATTCTAAGCCTGATTTATTTATTCACCGTAAGGTATTAGAATCACTCCGCCGCGCTGTCGGGCCAGGGCTGGATACGGTGCAGGGTGTACCCAATGTGAGTTTACAAACTTACTTTGACTTACATCTTATCGGGAAACAGGAAGATGGTCGCACGGTAAGTCATGTATTTCAAGATGGTGACGGTTATTGGACGATGACCCCGGTTTTCGCTATGCATGTGATTTCTAGCTCTGAAGAAATGGCGAGTTATGGCATTAGTTTGCAACATTCTAGTAGCTATAATGTGTTAATGCCCACCGATACCCAACACATGATGCCCCCGCAACTAGAGTCGCACTATCGCCGCGCTAACCGTATTTACATGGATTGTGAAACCGCCAAAATGCCCTCTGGCATCCACCCTCATGTCTCGGATTTAATCAATAACATGGACCCCAAAATTCAAAAGAAATGTCTGTTATATCATTATGATGATTACCCTCAAGTACCAGAAAATATGTTTTATGGCATATTAAAAGCAGGTTCTGCCCACAGCTATCCTGATTAGTTTTTAAGCCTTTATAAGGTTGTAAACCTGTAATGTCACTAGAGATATTGACATTACAATATGATTACGAGTGGGCTTATAAAGGCTAACATCAAACACCAAGGAGGCAGGAAGAATTTTTTCCTGCAAAAAAAAGATGATAGGTCGAATATTTAATTTTTTAGTGGGTTTTACGTGTGGTTTCTTAATGAGTGGGGGAGCAGTATTACTCACCACCCCCGATAATGGCGAGGAATTTCAACGCAAAGCGCGCGCCTTGTTTGAACTCATTTCGGTTGAGTGGCAACAAGCCTATAATGAACGGCGCATGGAGTTGGAAGAACAACTGGTGGATTTACGACGTGGTTTAACTAAGTAAGATTAGCTTAATGCTTTTTGCAAAATCGCATTATAAACATTTTTAATTTGGGCCATTTCATTATCAGCAAATAGCTTATGCCGCGTTTCATACGCGCCTTTCATGAGGCTCAAACTATGCGCCACATCTTCACCTTCCATGACCAATTGGCGAGAGATATGAGTACCAGCAATTAACAAAGGTAAATAAAGGAAATCAAGTTCGAGGGGTTGCCCCGTTTCGATATTATCCGCAATGAACTCAATCACCCCCTGACGTTCTTCTAATGACCACATTTGCCGCCCGGTAAACTCAGCAATAATCCCAAAGCTGAGAGCAACAGAAAGTTTTAATAAATGATAATACCCGACGGTACACACCACATCCAACGCGTCCGTTGTATCATAGCTCCCTTCTAAGGCACGTTCCCAAATGGGCAATAATAGCCCATTATAACGCGCTGGACTATCCAAAAAATATTGGCAGGTATAAGTTAATACTCTAGCAAAAGTAATGGCTTCGCCCAGGTGCAAAGGTAGCCCCGATTCGGCTAATTTAACGGTGCTTGCACCTAATAGGGTAACAAATAACGCTTCTGGGGTCAACTCGGCATTAAATTTGACCCGTCGCAAGTTTAATTCATGGATGGCATGGTTAAAAATATTAATCTCTTTTTGGGTTGATAAGGTTTGATAACTATATTTCAATGGTTGCTCATCACTCTCTTCCCCTTCACCCCTCACCTCAAGTATAAACTCCCCTTGTTTGACTACTTTTTCCACAAAATTTGCCCCTAAAGCCCCTACCAAATTTAAACCCACCAAACTATCTATAAAGCGACTTTCCAAAACACTTTGTGATTTTTCCGCCCGTACCCGTTCCCCGCGACCTTCCATCTTAGTTTTTGGCACCACAATTAAGGTATATTTTTTGTGTTTGGCCTCAGCAGTTACGATAACAGGTATCGTTAATAAACCAGCCTCGGCAGGGGAGAACTTTAATTCAAATTGAAGCTCTGATACTTCTAAAGCTGCGTCGCCGCCGCCAAAAAAGCCCCCTTCCCGCGGCAAAATTAGTTCAAATTGAATTGTTATGGGGACACTTAAGACATTTTGCAAAAATACAAAGAGATTGACCACTTGTCCAGGCGCAGCCACACCTGGCTCAAAATAACCCGCATATTGAACTCCGCCCGTACCAAATCGTTCACGAGTGGAAATATATTCGCCCATTACATCAGGATATGATAAAGTCATGTATTATTTCCTTCATATTATCAGCCATTGTAAGATTTTGAAATCTCATAATGGCTATCAATCAGGTTACAATTAAGTCAATTTTTCCAGCCACTCTTTTTGATGATAGGCCAAAACAACTTGTAATATATTGATAGTATAATGCGTGGTCAAGCAGACCAAAAACTCACCTGACCAAAGAAAAAGTCCTGCCAATAAAACATTAATACCGGCCGCGGCCACCACACCTAAACGACCTTGGGGTAGGTGCATGAAGCCAAATAACAAGGAAGTTGCCAATACTAACAATGGCAGAGAGATTAACCCGTTAAACCCACCGAGTAATAAAGAACGAAAAAGCAATTCCTCCATGGCCACGGCAGGCAAAAAGGCTAAAGGGATGAACAACCATTCAATCGGCTGAGTGGGCAAAATGTTGATGATGAGCCACGGCGAGTAAACTTGTCGCCCTAAAAAATGGATAGCCAAGTAAGTAGCGAGGTTGAGGACAATTTGGGTCACTAAACCAATACCCATGCCCCATAACAAACTGTTTAAGGGCTGAGGGCTGATAAAACCCAATTCTTGAGCAGGTAATCCACTACTCCAGGCCAAAAATAAACACAGCAAAACTAAAATCAGCCGAGAGGCATTTTCAGGTGGCGAGAGTAAAACGTTAAAGTCTGGCCGAAACTGTTGCAAAATGAGGTTGCTACGATACGTCATCCAAGCTAAAAGCAAGGTAAACATTACAATAGCTAGGCGGGTTAAGGGAAGCCAAAAGTCAGTAGTTGACATATTGAATCTAAATATAACCTATTGTAGGGTAATTAGCAATCGCCTCCTACTGAATTGGCCCACGTTTATTGTAATTGATCGCTGCAATAGTAAGGTCAAAAATATCGACAATTTTATCACCATTCACGTCTACGGTAGGCGCACTGCTGTCATATTTGGCCGCAATAAGAGCTAAATCGAAAATGTTAATCAAATTATCGGCATTCACATCACCGCCTAACAAGGTCATGGTGCCTATATCGCCCTGGGGGGTCGGCCATTGCCCGATAAGATAACCCTCTTTTTTCGCTTGGAGACATTGATAACTCTGTTCTATGGGTAACTCAATCACAAATTTACCCGCACTTTCTGTCCGAGTTATGGGAGTATCTAACACCGCAACCTCACAAGCAGCAGCAGTCAAATAAATATCAATCTCACTATTATCAGTACGACCTTGTAATAAAATTGTGCCAGTTACGGTAACGACTTCATCAGTGGGGGTAATTTCGGTAGAAAATGACAGCCATGACTGATGGGGCAAGGGTGACTCAGTGGCGTAATAATGCGTATGAGATGCGGCGTAAAGCGGTGAAACCCCATTGAGGCTGAACCATAATAGGCTTAACATGGGGATAATGAAATGGATTATTTTTTTCATGGAAGTACCCTCTTTCGCCTTCAGCTAACTAACCGTTTAAGATACGGTTAGCGGTGAAACTGATGGCTTTATGTAGTTCCATGATAACACAAAAACAATTCTTTTACGTCAGCAAAAGCTACTATTAATGGTCGGTAAAATTACTTAACCTATGGGTGTAGCCTGTACGATATTAGCGGCAAGGCTTAGGCAAACAGTTCAGCCACCGCCACGCTGAAACCAGGTAATATATCTTCGCCTGACAAAACATCAGCTTTCGTTAGCTTTCTAAACTCATTGATAGCCCGATAAACATAAACCAGTTGACGGCGCGGGTCAGCCACCCAAATCATCGTACCACCTGCCGCAAAATATTCTTCTAGCTTTTCAGTAACTTCACTCCAGCTATCATCAGCCAATAAAATAACAGGCGTGGTCATGGTTTCTACAGTCATAAACACCTCCTGAAAATATTTACTTTCTGTTACAATAAAAATATTACATCTATGATTGTATTGAAAATCATGGAAATATCCAAATAGATTACAGAACCAGAGTGAGTAAATTTATGGGGCCACTATTTTTAGGGGTAATATGACCATGTTATTTCTAATTTGACCGCTAGACCCTTGATTAGAAATAGGCATCTGGGTTAGTTCAGGTATCTGTGGATTATACCAACCAATACCGATAGTATATTGGCCAGGCAGTAAGGCATTTGATGGAACTATAATTTGGTCAATAATAATTTCTGTGGCAATCCAGTTTGAGGTTGGATACCGCCCCCCTAGTGGCATTCGCTCTGCTTGTGTGAGGATGGTATTAGGCTTATTAGGGTCAAAGAGACGGATAAAAAATTTATAGTCACTTTTCATTTCCGATGAAGCCCGCCAGATAAGTTTTAAACTAAGGTTGGCTTTATCTTGAGATGTTTCATAACCTAATAGTTCAATTTGTTTATTAAACTGAATGGCTAAGGTATTTGAAATGGGTGGCACGGTAAAAAGATGGGAGTCTATGGTCACAAACCAGACGGGTGGATTCCATACGGGATTAAGTGGAATGAGGCATTTAAGCTGTGGTGGGCTGATACAGTGGGCAACATGTTCGCCCCAATCCAAATCTACAAAAACTTGATTTTTATGGCTAGGGGTCAGAAAAAAGAAGGCGATGAAACTCATGGCTAAGGGCAGCCAATACTTGTTAGGCTTAATATCTAATAAAATTAATGCCCAGACAGTGGTCACTGCAAAAATAAAGAAGTGGCGACCTGAATTAATGATGATACCCGAAAGATTGTGCCGTCCTACATATAGGGAGAGTAACCAGGCTAATAACCCACCTAATGTAACTGCGCCTGAAGGCCAATTTTTTTGTTTTGTAGCTTGCCAGAGCAACCCGCCATAAAAGCCACCCATTACTATTAGTCCATAAATTCGCAAGGGGGTGGTTAGCGTTAAATTAAAGATTTCTTCCCCTAAAAATATTGCGCCAAAATGGAAAATTAGTAC
>JAIFLK010000330.1 GCA_020049115.1 Chloroflexota bacterium
GGCGTGGCTCAAAGGCTTCGCCATTATAGACTGGCTCAATCGCGCCGCGTGATACGCCTAAAATCGCCACTTCGGGCGCATTGACAATGGGCGTAAAGTTGGTGCCACCAATCCCGCCTAAATTGCTGATGGTGAAACAGCCACCTTGCATTTCGTCCATGCTTAATTTACGGTCACGCGCTTTGCCCGCCACGGTGTTTAATTCAATGGCGAGGTCAAAGATACTCTTGCGGTCTACGTCTCGAATAACGGGGACAACCAGGCCATGCGGGGTATCTACGGCGACACCGATATGGAAATATTTCTTAAGAATTATCTGCTCATTTTCCATATCAATGCTGGCGTTGAATTTAGGGAATTGCTTGAGCGCGGCGGCGGCAATTTTCAGCAACATGGCCGTCATGGTCAATTTTGCCCCTGATTTTTCCACCCGTGAGCCATATTTTTTGCGAATGGCTTCCATCTCCACAATGTCCGCTTTATCAAACTGGGTGACGCGCGGGGCCACCGACCAGGCGTAGGCCATTTGGTTGGCGGTGGCGCGCCGAATGCCACTCATCTTTTCAATTTCAATCTCGCCCCATTTGCTGAAATTGGGCAGGGGCTTGACCACCGCCCCACTGACAGGCGCGGGTGCGGCGGCGGATGCGGCGGATGCGGTAGGCGCAGCAGGCGCAGGCGCAGCCACTAAACCTTGATTGCGTTGGCGGACATAATCCTTAAGGCCAGGCAATGTCACCCGCCCGGTGGCACTGGGCGGAATATTCGCCACTTCAATGCCTAACTCACGCGCCAACCGACGGGCATTGGGCGCGGCGGGAACGGTACTGCGCGCCGTATTGGGCATGAAGGCCCCTGAGACGGGTACTTCGGTGATGGAAGCACGCGCCGCACCCTCACCCCCTGCCCCTCTTCCACTGAGAGAGGGGGGCGGGGTGAGTGGGACTGCCGCAGGACCCTCACCCCCTGCCCCTCTCCCACTGGGAGAGGGGTTAGGGGTGAGGGCGGCGGCCCCACTGACGGTCAAAATCACTTGCCCAATAATGGCACGTTGACCAACAGCCACATTAATCGCCGTAACTTTACCACTCACTGAACTCGGCACGGTGACACTGGCCTTATCTGTTTCTAATTCTAATATATCTTGCCCTTCTTTGATGACATCACCAATGGCAACGAGAACACCAATTACGTCACCCCCCGTAATATTATCGCCCAATTCGGGCAATTTGAACTCGGCGGGGCCAGTGGCGGGACCCTCACCCCCTGCCCCTCTCCCACTGGGAGAGGGGGGCGGAGCAGCTTGCGGCGCAACGCCCTCACCCACTGCCCCTCTCCCACTGGGAGAGGGGTTAGGGGTGAGGGGTGCGGGGGCGGCCTGACTATTGCTGGCCCCCTCAAAGGTAAAGACCACTTGGCCTACTTTGACCGTATCGCCAACCGTCACATGAACGGCGGTGATTTTGCCGCCAACGGTGGTCGGCACGGTCACGGTGGCCTTATCTGTTTCTAATTCTATCACATCTTGATTGGCGGCAACGGTGTCACCGACGGCGGCTAAAATGCCAATCACATTGCCGCTGGCGATGCCATCACCCAAATCAGGGAGTTTAAATTCTGCCATAATTTTTAATTAGGAATTAGGAATTAGGAATTAGGAATTAGGAATATCGTAGCCAAATTTTAATTTTGGAAACTCATTCTTAATTTTTCATTCTTAATTCCTAATTCATCACACTCCTACGCGGACAATGGATTAAGTTTATTGGGGTCAATTTCCAACTCCTCGATGGCTCCACTGAGGGTATCGAGGTCAATTTCTTTATTATCAGCCAGACTCTTTAAGGCGGCTAACGCGACATAACGATAATCCACTTCAAAGAAATCGCGCAAGGCGCGGCGATTATCGCTACGGCCAAAACCATCCGTGCCAAGTGAATAAATCGGTTTGGGTAAATAGGGTGCAATGGAGTCGGGCAAAATCTTCATGTAATCGGAGGCCGCCACAAACACGCCTGGTTCATCGGCCAAACATTGCGTAACATAAGGTACGCGGGGCGTTTCCATGGGGTGGAGTAAATTCCAACGTTGCACTTCTAGGGCATCGCGGCGTAATTCCTTATAACTCGTCACACTCCATACATCGGCGGCCACGTTATATTTCTCTTCTAGCAATTCCTGCGCCTTCAAAACCTGGTTCATAATCGCGCCACTGCCAAAAAGTTGGGCGCGGAGTTTGGCGGTTTTATTCTCGGAGGGTTTGAATTTGTACATGCCTTTCAAAATCCCCTCTTTAACATTGGCTTCAGCAGGCATGGGCGGCATGGGATAATTCTCATTGCTCACCGTCATATAATAGAAGACACTCTCGCCATTTTGATACATGCGACGGATACCATCTTGCACAATCACCGCAATTTCGTAAGCAAACGAAGGGTCGTAGGTCATTAAATTGGGAACAGTGGAGGCCAACACATGGCTATGACCATCTTGGTGTTGCAGCCCTTCACCATTTAAGGTGGTGCGGCCTGCCGTTGCCCCAATGAGGAAACCCCGACAGCGCATATCGCCCGCCGCCCAAATTAAATCGCCAATCCGTTGCAAACCAAACATGGAGTAATAAATAAAGAACGGAATTGTATTGACCCCATGCGTGGCGTAGGCTGTGCCTGCGGCAATGAAGGAGGACATTGAACCTGCTTCCGTTAAGCCTTCCTCTAAAATCTGCCCATCTTTAATCTCTTTGTAGAATAACAAACTGTCAGAATCGACGGGTTCATATAGCTGCCCAGAGTGTGCATAAATGCCACATTGACGGAAGAGGGCTTCCATGCCGAAGGTACGGGCTTCATCTGGCACAATCGGGACAATTAATTCACCTAGCTCTTTATCACGTAATAATTTAGCTAAAATCCGCACAAAGACCATGGTGGTGGAAACTTCACGGCCACTGGTGCCTTGATAAAACTCCTCAAACATGACATCAGACGGTGGCGTGAGCATGATTTTAGTAGGGTTGCGGGAAGGCACATAGCCCCCTAATTTCTGCCGTCGTTCCTTAATATATTGTATCTCAACACTATCTTCGCGGGGGCGATAGAAGGGCGTGGAGGCTATTTCTTCGTCAGAAATCGGAATACCGAAGCGAGCGCGGAACTCGCCCAACTCTTCTTCATTTAATTTCTTCTGTTGGTGAGTAATGTTCTTGCCTTCACCCGCCTCACCCAAACCGTACCCTTTAATGGTACGGGCTAAAATAACGGTGGGTGCGCCTTTATGGTTGACCGCCTCGTTAAACGCGGCATAAACCTTAACGGGGTCATGGCCGCCTAAGCGTAACCGCCCTAATTGTTCATCGGAGAGGTGCGCCACCATCTCCTTCAACGGCCCAAAGAGATGCTCACGGACATACGCCCCACCTTCAACAATATATTTCTGATATTCGCCGTCCACAATTTCGGCCACCCGTTTGGCTAACAAGCCCTCGGTATCTGCGGCAAAAATGGGGTCCCAATCACTGCCCCAAATCACTTTAATGACGTTCCAGCCTGCGCCACGAAACACCGTTTCTAGCTCTTGGATAATGCGACCATTGCCGCGCACGGGGCCATCTAGCCGCTGAAGATTACAATTGATAACAAAAATCAAATTATCCAGCCCTTCACGGGTGGCGAGTGAAATTGCGCCTAACGTTTCTGGCTCATCGGTTTCACCATCACCGACGAAAGCCCACACTTTGCCCGTATTTTTAGCCAACCCTCGGTCTTCTAAATATTGATTAAAGCGGGCTTGATAAATCGCCATGAGTGGCCCTAACCCCATGGAAACGGTGGGGAATTGCCAGAAAGTGGGCATAAGCCAGGGGTGCGGATAGGAAGATAAACCGCCTTCGGGTTTCAGTTCACGACGGAAATTGTTTAGCTGTTCCACCGCGAGTCGCCCCTCTAAAAAGGCACGCGAGTAAATTCCTGGCGAGGCATGACCCTGGAAATAGATTTGGTCAGCACTGCCGTCACCGTTAGGGCCACGAAAGAAATGGTTGAAGGCCACTTCATATAAGGTGGCGGCGGAGGCGTAGGTGGAAATATGGCCGCCAATGGAGCTATCGGCTTTATTCGCCCGCACGACCAAGGCCATGGCATTCCAACGGATGATGCTCTTAATGCGCCGTTCAATTTGGCGATTGCCAGGGAAAGGGGCTTGAGCTTCAGCGGGAATGGTGTTCAAATAGGGGGTGTTCGCCGTAAAAGGCAACCGAATACCTTTTTGGAAGGCATGGAGTTGCAACCGTTGGAGAATTTCCTCCACTCGTTTCGGGCCACCGTTGTGCAACACATAATCCAGTGACTCCAGCCATTCGTGTGTTTCAATGGCTTCAATATCTATTTCTTGTAATACATCTGCTGCATTGCTCATCAGGTTCGTTTATCCTTTCTTGAATTGATACTAAAAATGGTTATAAACTGGAGTCCAAATCTTTAGATTTGGCAGACAAATCTGAAGATTTGGACTCCAATTACTAAATTTCATTACTTTCAGGTAGTTCTTGCCATAATTTATCAGGTGCAGTAATGTGGTCGGGGAAGAGGATACCATTGAGATGGTCAATTTCATGTTGAAAGACTCGGCCTAATAAGTCATCTACCCGCAGGCTAAATGATTTCCCCGTGAGGTCTTGCGCTTCAACTTCCACCCATTCCGCCCGTTCAACCTCGCCAAACCAGGAAGGAATAGAAAGACAACCCTCACGCCCTTCAATCAATTTTTCAGCCCGCTTAATGATGTGAGGATTGATAAGAATGTAAGTTTGACCACTTTGGGGGTGCGGCGGTTTATCTTTCCCGTCACGCAAAGGAGGAATTTCCGCGACAAACAGGCGTTGCGCCACCCCAATTTGCGGGGCCGCCATGCCTACACCCGCATGACTTTTCATCGTCTCTAACATGTCATCAGCCAATTGTTTCAGGGCAGGCGAGAAAGTCGTTATCATCTGAGCCTGCTGTCTTAGCCGCTTGTCATTGGCATAGATGATTTTTCTAATTGCCATGGCACCATCAGGTTAAATTTAGGGAGGAATATTGAGGGGAATACGATTACATGGGCAATTTTACTACAAATTAAGTCGTTACGCCAAATAAGGGAGGGCAATTACCACAACTTAGGGCTACGTTTGACCAATTGCCCTCATACGCATAAACTATAGCCAGATAAAATTATATGGAGGTATAGTTATTGCATGACGAATTTACGTATTATCCCGCTAGGTGGGTTTGGTGAGGTAGGTAAAAACATGACCGTGATAGAATATGGCAACGATGCCATAGTCGTTGATTGTGGGTTAATGTTTCCTGAAAGTGACATGTTGGGGATTGATTTGGTCATTCCCGATGTGACTTATCTTAAGGATAGACCTAATCTCCTCAAAGCATTTTTCTTAACACACGGTCATGAAGACCACATTGGTGCTTTACCCTACATTTTACCCCAAGTTTCCGCCCCCCTTTATGCCACCGCCCTCACCCGAGGGTTGATTGAGGTCAAACTCAAAGAAGCCAAGCTCCTCGCTAAAACCAAAATAAAAACCATTACCACCGATAGTATTATTGAGGTTGGCCCCTTTACCATTGAGCCATTCCATGTACCGCACTCCATTCCAGATGCTGTCGGCTACGCCATTTATACCCCCGCAGGGTTAGTCATTCATACAGGGGAATTTAAATTTGACCCCGACCCCATTGATGGTCGCCCTCCCAGCATTGACCGTTTACGCTCCTACGGTGACGATGGCGTATTGGTGATGTTATCTGACAGCACCAACGCTGAACGCCCAGGTCATACCCCCTCAGAGCAAGTGGTCAGCCAAACCTTTGAGGAAATTTTCAATGAAGCCCAGGGGCGAATCATCGTCTCCATGTTCGCTTCTAACATCTCCCGCATTCAACAGGTCATTAATACTGCCGTTAAACATAAACGTAAGGTCGCCATGGCAGGCCGCAGCATGGTCGCCAATGTTAAAATGGCAATGACCCTGGGTTATTTGAATGCGCCTGAAGGGATACTCATTCCCGTTGAAGAGATGGAACATTACCCTAACCATGAAATTGCCCTCGTTTGTACGGGAACGCAAGGTGAACCAACCAGTGCTTTAGTTCGCATGGCGAATGAAGACCACCGCCAAGTTAAAATTAAGGCTAGCGATACGGTGGTTTTATCCGCTACGGCTATCCCTGGTAACGAAGAGTTAGTTCATCGCACCATTGATAATTTGTTCCGCTTGGGCGCGAATGTCATTTATCAAAGCCTCCGCCCCGTGCATGTGTCAGGACATGGCGCACAAGAAGAGCAAAAATTGATGCTTGAACTCATTCGCCCGCAATATTTTGTCCCCGCACAAGGCGAATATCGCATGTTAGTGTTACATGGCCGTCACGGTCAAGCCACAGGCATTGATGCCAAAAATATTTTTATCATTGAAAATGGGCAAGTGGTGGAATTTTCTGAAACGAAAGGCTTCCGCGCGGAATTGCTTGAAGTGAGCAATGTCTTTATTGATGGTTTAGGTATCGGTGACATTGGCAGCGTGGTCTTGCGTGACCGTCACATGTTGTCACGAGACGGCTTTGTGGTCGTGGTCATGGCGTTAGACCGCCAAACGGGAAAAATTGTTAACGGCCCCGATATTGTCTCGCGCGGCTTTGTCTATATGCGGGAGGCCGATGATTTGTTAGAAGAGGCCAAGCGGCGGGTGATTAAATTAGTGAGTAAAGGCCGCATGCACCCCGACGCGGCGACTAGTGCGATTAAAGACAATCTCAGCCAATTTTTGTATCAACGCACCCACCGTAATCCCATGATTTTCCCCATGGTGATGGAAACGTAATAAACAAGCCATTATAAGGCTTAATAGGTAAAAAAAAAGCCACCATTATGGTGGTCTTTTTGATTCTAAAGGCATTTATATTAGAGTCGTAACGCTTCAATTTAGCAGGCCAAAATACTCCCACCTGTAAATTTTAATGTGATGGTAATGGAGTCCAAAGCCGTAGGCTTTGAGCAGTAGAACAAAGCCTACGGCTTTGGACTCCGTATCCCCGAATTATTTACATGTGGAAATACTCTTCTTGCAAGAAATCATCGGATGTCATTCAAATTGTTCAATTTGAATGACATGATTGTTCAATTTGAATGACAGACAAATGCCTTTAACTGTGCTATACTACGCGAGGGCATGAATTAAACTTTTCAGGAGTGCGAAAATTTCATTTTCGCCGTGTCAAAATAAAATTTTGACACTCCAGTTTATGCCCTCGTGCAGCTATACTCCATTTCGTTTGAGACTTACACTTTCATAGTAACAATCTGGAGTCCGCAATTCTTTGCGGGCTGTCCGCAAATGATTGCGGACTCCTATGCCAAAAGTGTAGTTTTCATTTGAAACGCAGTAAGTGTAGTTTTCATTTGAAACGCAGTATAGAATTTTAGTGTCATTTCAAAAAAGTACCATTAACCCAAAGGAGAAAGAAAATGTATGCCTATCGTCGTATTGCTGTTTGGTGTATCCATGTTTTAGTCATTGTAGCCATTGTGGGGCAGCAGCTTATCCTGCCCCTAGAAGCCTGGGCGCATCCCACGATGTTGCCCGAAAAAATGAATACCAGTCTTATCCGCGAGAGAAATGAAACGGTAGATGACTATTTGGAACGTGTGGCGAGAGTTCAGCCCGAACTGTTTCAACAGGCCGCGCTCGCGTCCATTCAAGATGCCTTTAATGGCAAGATACCTGATAGCCCAGGCGATAAGGCTCTGGAGGAGCAAATTGCGGGTTACATTAATCAAGCAGCTATAGGGGCGGCCCTACCGCAGAGGCCGCAAAATAGCACCTCCTCCACAGTAGAGGGCGATGTTTACCGTTGGAATTCGGCCCGTTATGATGAGCAGGGGCAGGGCGGGAGTAGTTGGGAAGTAACCACCCGACCTGGTGGCGATACGCAGGCTTTTGCCCAACAATTTGAGGAATTGATGAATCCCGCCAC
>JAIFLK010000217.1 GCA_020049115.1 Chloroflexota bacterium
AGGTTGCAGGGCAATATAACAGGATTGCCTGAATGAACGGATAGGGCAAATCCGCTAATTTTGGCAATCCCGTTCTAACACCCGCCCCGCCCATCAGGTTGCAGGGCAAACCGCATGTTCGTTCCTAGTCATCAGGTGACTTCAAGTCACCTGATGACTCAAACTCTCATTTTTTTTAACCCAATTAACTTTTTTTAGGAGAAACACGTATGAAAACCCGTATGTTAAGTTTAGTTGCAGTTATGGTAGCCTTGTTCGGCCTAGCCACCGCTATCCCGAATACACCTTTCGCTTTAGCCCAAAGCCCCACCCCCGCCTACCTAGATTTGGTCGCCCAAACAGGTGGCAGCCTCAACGCCCTAGCTGTGCAAAGCAATTATGCCTATGTGGGTGAGGGCGACCATTTGACCATTTTAGATGTCTCTGACCGCACCAAGCCGACTTTGGTGGGCAAAACCAGTGCCTTGACTAATGCCATGGTGAGTGAGGTGGTGGTGGCGAATGGGTATGCTTATGCATCTGTAGCAAATGACACAAATGTCTATGTTGTAGATGTACGCCAGGTAACGAAACCCGTTATTGTTGGGTCCGTTTTTGTGGGGAAAGTACAAAGTATTGGCTCCCCCCTTTTTATAGCGGCCAATATTCTTTATACAGGTAGTTATCCAGAGTCGATTTTCTTTGACCTCAGTAATCCTGCCCAACCCACGAAATTAGGAACATATAATGGTTGGGGCAAGATATTCGTTTCTGGAACAACAGCCTATTTGGTAACACGGGAAGATTACAGCAAATTTGTAATAATCGATGTAAGTAATCCAAAATCGCCGTTAGAACTTGGTAAACTTCCATTGACAGGTTATGCAAGCGATATTTACGTTGTGAATAATATTGCTTATGTTATTAAAGATAGTGGACAGGAGTCAACGAGTGATTTGGTTGTTTTTGATGTTAGCAATCCCGCTAACCCCAAACAATTAGGTAGCATGAAAAATGTCTTTAGCCCTATTGCAACACTAAGAGGGAATTATCTCTACACTGCTGGTGGCGTTATTGATGTAAGTGATTCCACTAATCTTTTCAAGGTGGGTGAATTATTAGGGTATTCTGATTTAATATTAAGTGATAATACCTTGTATGGCACAAACTCAAATGGCTTACAAGCCATTGACTTAAGTAGCCCTACTGCACCCAAAGTAGTGGGGTCTTATAAGCCTGTTTCTAATATTGGATCTATCCAACTAGCTGGTAATTTAGCGTATGTTACTCATAGGCAGAGTAATAATTTTAGTGTCTATGACCTGAGCAATTTAACTAACCCTACGCTTTTGGGTACGCTAACTGATACTATTCAGGTGTCCGATTTCCATATTTTTAACAAAACGGCTTATATAAACAGATCTGGTGGCTGTCGTATAGTAGATATAAGTAACCCTGGTAGTATGACCGTGTTAAGTTCAACTTGTCCTGGCTACATTATGCAGGTGGTTAACAACATAGCTTATGTTTATGGTTATGATTCCTCGTTAAATAGTGCTAAGTTACAACTATTTAACATTAGCATTCCTAGTACCCCTGTGAAAGTAGGAAGTTACTCCATGGTAGCAGGGGCAGGAATAAAGAGTGTTTACGTAACCAATAATCGGGCTTATGTGAGCGTTAGTAGCACAACCGATGGTGAGTCCATGCTGATTTTAGATGTGAGCAATCCTGCTACACCCACCAAATTAGGGGAATATAAAACGGGGAGTGCTATTACGCGGATTCAAGTGATAGGCAACGTGGCTTATTTATTACAAACGGATTATTTCCGCTTGGTTGATATTGCCAACCCTAACAGCCCTGTTAGTTTGGGGGTATTTGGCCTAAACACAACACATTATCCAGCAAATATGGCAATTTCAAATAACGTGGCTTATGTTGTAGGACATTTTGAGGCGGATAAAAAAGTTATTGCGATTGATGTAAGCAATCTTAATTCGGTTACTAAAATAGACGATTATTTCTTGCCTTCATGTCCTACTTACTCATCAGGTGCTGATATTTTTCCTATTGGTATACAAGGTAATAACATCTATGTGGGTACATTTGGCTGTGGTCTATTTGTCTTCAACCTCAAAGCAGGCACAAAACCCACCCCAACCCCCACCGCTACGGCTGTGGTAAGTGTAACGCCGTCGCCTACTAATACGCCCTTAGTGAGTGTAACGCCGTCACCCACGGATACACCCACTCCTACACCAACAAATACGGCAACTTCTATCCCCACCACCAAAACCTTCCAAGTCGGGCGAGATGGGTTAGCCTTTAACAACTTTAATTATTACAAAACTAATATAGCTGATAGTGTGAAATGGGAACAATTCAAAAAGACCTTTCCCTCGACACAAATGGAATTAGCGAATGGGCAACGCCGTAAAGGGCCATTGGCTTATTACAATAGTATGTTATATCAAAGTGTTGGTATTTTTGGTAATTGTGCAGGTTTTACGGGAGCCAGCTTGGTGCGTTATAGCGGCCTTACTGAAACTATTGAATTAAGCTTACTTTCTGCCTCTAATCAAACCATTACTTCGGTTAATCAATTACCTAATAGTAGTGATGTAAAAGATTACATCCATTTGTACCAGGCACGCCAACTAAGTGAGCAATTTACCGATTGGTGGAACGGTTCATGGCAAGTTGTCAACGGTAAATGGGTTAATCAAAACCGTCATTATGATGATACCCCATTGCAAACGTATCAGGCGATTAAGGCCAGTTCGCAACCTGTAGCAGTAGATATTCAACAAGATGATGAAGGGCATCGTATGGTCGCCTACCGCACTGAGGAGGCTAATGGTACAGGCTATATTTATGTTTATGACAGTAATTGGCCGAATAATAGCAATCGTCGTATTCAAATCAACTTAACCACTGGTCAATGGGAATATGAGTTATGGCCAGGTACAACTTGGGGGGATAACAAAACTAACCTTTTTTACGCCCTTGCCTCATTAAATACCCCCGCACAACTCATGAGTAGTTATGACTTTGATAGCGCACGTAAACGGCAAGGTACTAATCAACCTACTAATACCATTTTAACCCTAGATGGCGCGACGACATTGTTAGTTAAAGATGCTCAAGGGCATGAGTTAGGGTATAAAAATGGCAATTTAGTTAAGGAAATTGAAGGTGGAACGGTACTTTATAGGATGGGTTATAGTCCTGATAACCCCACTGCCTCAAACGTGGCGGGGTTACTTGTGCCAACAGGCTCAAATTATAGTGTTACTATTGAACCCATAAGTACCACAGCACAGTACACCTTAACCGCATTTAATGACGGTTCGGCATTAACTATTGCAGACGTGCAGATTGCCGCTAACAGTCAAGATAGTTTGATATTAAGTAATGGTTCAGTTCTCAGCACCACCTTCAAACCCGCCACCGATAATAGCTATTGCTATGCCATCACCAGTGAAGCCACCGATAGTAGTCGGGAAATGAGTTCCTGTATCAACAATGGCAAAAACAGTGCCATGCAATTTGGTCTAACTACTGATGGTTTAACCTTGCAAAATCAAGGCACGCAAGTTGTGAGTGTTACTACGACAATTGACCAAGTGGGCGCGGGGTCGCAACAAAAAGAAGTTAGTAATCAATTGTCAGGTGGGCAAACTGTGATTGTTAAGGTGAGTGCAACCAATACCTACCTCCCCCTCATCATTAAGTAACCGTTAAGGTTTTACTGCAAGCCCTGACAACTCCCATGATTTGTCAGGGCTTTTTTATTTGGTATCATACCAAACATGGAGTCCAAATCTTTAGATTTGCTTCTCCTCAAATCTAAAGATTTGGACTCCATGACTCTACTCAATAGCCACCTGTCAGAATTGACAACTTAAGAACATTCGTTCATAATTAACCGTATGACATTTACCCCACGACCTTCCCAACAAAAAATATTAGATACCCTGTTGCAAGCCACAGGCCCATGTCGCGTGGGCGTGTCGGCAGCCCCAGGGAGTGGCAAAACTCACATTTTGTCCTACTTGGCCTCACAATTGGTGCAATTGGTGCAAGATGACCAAGAGGTGCTAATTGTAACGCTCGTTAATTCATCAGTGGATAATTTTCGGCGGCGCGTGAATGAGTTTATTAAGGCGCGTGGTTTATTGCCAGGCTTTAATTATCGCGTCTGTACCCTCCATTCATTGGCGCATGAAATTGTGCGGCAGCGGCCCGCGCTTGTTGGCTTAAGTGAGGATTTTGTGGTGGAGGATGAACGACGCACGCAGTTAATATTGCGTGATGTGGTTCATCATTGGCTGGCAAATAATGCCGAGGTGTTGGTGGATTATTTGGCCTCGTCGGTCAATCAACAGCAAGCCATGCGGCGATATATGCCTGATTTTGTGCTAGGGGTGGCGCAAAATTTTATTAAGCAAGCGAAAGATTTGGGCTTTGCACCCTACCAATTAGAGGAAATGATGCCGAAGGCATTACCTTTGGCGCGGTTAGGAATTGAAATTTATCAGGAATATCAAAACCGTTTGGCACGCACGGGGGTTGATTTTGATGATTTGATTCGTTTGGCAGCGCAGGCGATTCAACTTGACCCTGATTATTTGGCGCGCTTGCAACAAAAATGGCCTTACATTTTGGAAGATGAGGCGCAAGATAGCAGCTTAATGCAGGAGGAAATATTAAAACAACTTACGGGTGAAACTGGCTCATGGGTGCGCGTGGGCGACCCAAATCAGGCCATTTATGAAACCTTTACCACCGCTAACCCTGAACATTTGCGTCAATTTGTGAAGCAACCTAACGTGATTGATTTGAAAATGCCAGAGTCGGGGCGGTCAGCGGCCAGTGTGATTCGCCTAGCTAATCATCTCATTGCGTGGACGATGAGTGAACATCCGCATGATGAGGCGCGGCCTGCCCTCAGCACGCCCTTCATTGAGCCAGCCCCACCGCATGACCCGCAGCCCAATCCGCCTGATATGCCTGACCAAATTCATTTGCGGGCGGAGAAATATCAGCCTGAACAGGAAATTAATAGTGTGGTGAAGTCGGTCAAAAAATGGCTGGCGCAGAACCCTGAAAAGACTGTAGCAATTTTAGATGCCCGTAATAAACGGGGCGTAGATATTGCGACGGCCTTACGCCAGCTAGATGTACCATATATCGAATTATTAAAAAGCACCACCGCCACTCGTAGCACGGCGGGCGTATTGGGCAACGTATTACGATATTTGGCGCGACCTGAAGAGACTAAATTATTAGCGACGGTGTTCCATGTGTGGCATCGTAATGATTGGGAAGATGAACAGTGGCGGCCTGTTTATCGGCAATTTGAGACGGAATTGAAAAAATGTAGCCATCTGGAGAATTATTTGTGGCCGCGCCCAGGGCATGATTGGTTGGAAAGTGAGACTATCAGCGAGTTGATTCATTGGGGCGTGAGTGAATTTGACCGTTTTGGGCGGGAGGCATGGCTGGCGGAGGGGTTGAGTGAGGAGGATTTGGTCGCGAAATCGGCGGCGCAGATTCGAGAGAAGTTGGTGGATTTTAAAGAGGTGGTGCGCCGTTGGCAGGAGGCGACCATTTTGCCGATAGACCAGTTGATTTTGACGCTGGCGCAGGATTTATTTGAGAAACCGACAGATTTAGCTTTATCTCATAAGTTTGCGTTAGTCTTACATCAATGGAGTGTGAAATATCCTGAATATCGGCTGCCCCATTTTGTGGAGATTTTGGCGGAGGTGGCGCGCAATGAGCGCAGTTTCATGGGCTTTGATGAGGAAGTATTAGAGCCTGAATATATGAAAGGAAAGGTAACTATTGCCACCATGCACCGCGCCAAAGGGTTGGAATGGGATAGGGTTTATCTCATGGGGCTGAATAATTACAGTTTTCCGTCGGGCGAAAGTTACGATTCCTATTATTCGGAGAAATGGTTTATCCGCGACTCGCTTAATTTGGAGGCGGAGGCGTTGGCGCAGTTGCGGGCGTTGGTGAAAGATAACGAACCGTATCAGGAAGGTCTTGCTACCCAAGCGGCGCGCTTTGATTTGGTGCGGGAACGGCTGCGGCTGTTGTTTGTGGGGGTGACGCGGGCAAAGCAAGAATTAGTCATTACGTGGAATTTAGGGCAGAAAGCTCCCCATAAAATGGATAATCAACCTGCGCTGCCGTTGGTGGCGTTACAGGCGTGGTGGCAGAGGGGGAATTAGGAATTAGGAATTAAAAACTCCTAATTCCTAATTCCTAATTCCTAATTGATTAGGCTACGGCAAATTCGGTGTAGGGGCGCATTTCGGGGTGATGGAACGCTAAAACAATGTCTGTTTGGGGGATTCCTGCCTGGAGCAAATCATCGACTATGCCATTTTCCAAGCCATCTTCTTCGACATAAATCTTGTTATTACGTAACTGTAGATAAACCACCATGCCATTAATACGTTCATGACCAAACCAGCCAATATTAAGTAACATATAGTGACCATGTGTTTCATCAAACACAACTTGAATCATTATCCCGTCGGTAGGGTTACGATTGATGATTTCAGCATAATCGGTTAATATTTTTTTGATAATATTAGAATAAGTCATTAATTTATCCATGTTACAACCTCCTCATTGGAAATATCAATAACTATAATGGGTAATTGATGCCATTCTATGATGGCTTGAATAGCTTTACGTTTGAAAAATTTTTGATAAATGGTCTCGCCAACAGCTAGATAAAGTTTATGAGTAAAATGTAACTTTTTGATAAGCGGTAAATAACTGTTATATTGGCCTAACGCTGTTTCAAATTCATGCATACTGGATTTGCCTATGAAACTTTTGACCTCCACAATAATTTTTTGTTCCGCTTTCTGTGCTACAAAAAGTTTTTCTGCCTCTAAATCGGCAAAAACTATCAAATCTTCATATTTGATAGTAAAGGGTTCGGAGGTGATTATCCAGCCGTCTTTTATTAAGGCGTTTTTAACCATTGGGGCAATTTTATCTATAACCATATTTGAATTATGCCTTACTTAGCTTAATTGTCAAATTTGACAAAATTCTTGCTTGGTGTTAAATTAGGCCATACTTATCTTAACAATATAAAAACGAACTATATGACCTGAAAGCCTCATGCTTACAATGATGTTACATTTACCCCCCCCCATATTTCATAAAATTAAATATATTTGTTCGCGTTATATTCACGCGCCGCGCCCAAGCACTTTTCTGCTTTATGGGTCGGCGCGTCTTTGATTCCACTTGGCCGCACGCGCCGCCAACACGGAGTCCAAATCTTTAGATATGTTATAGTAGAGACAGGGCATGCCCTGTCTCTACACCACTCGCCCTCCCGTCCAGGTTGCAGGGCAAAAGAACAGGATTGCCTGAATGAACGGATAGGGCAATCCGCTAATTCTGGCAATCCCGTTCTATGCAGGGCAAAAGAACAGGATTGCCTGAATGAACGGATAGGGCAATCCGCTAATTCTGGCAATCCCGTTCTATCCCCTGATGAATTAGCCAATTTATGAGATTAACATTAAAATAGGACTGCCATTTGAAAGCAGTCCTATTTGTAAAGAGGTAACGCAAATGAAACAACTTTAGATTTATGGGAATTACCGCCCGCCCAAGAGACACCCGCACTACACAGAACCTCACGGAATCAGGGGGAAAATAGTTCCGTGTTATCCATGCCTTCCGAGTCGTGCCACCCTCTGCCAACTTTGGTACGTGGCTAGTCGTGAAAATGTTTAATAATGCCTAACAATCCTAACTTTAAAATAAAAGGAAACTAAAAATGTCAAAGAAAAACTTAGCGACCATCCTCATGGTCACAATAATTTTACTCGCTTTGGGACAATCAAGCAATGTTCCCTTAGCCCACGCGCAAGCCTTTAGCTGTACCAACGTGACCGAAATACCCACTGCCGAATGTAACGAATTAGTCACCTTTTACAACAGCACCAACGGACCAGGCTGGTATAACAAAACAGGCTGGTTAACCACGAATACGCCGTGTAGTTGGCATAACATAACTTGTAGCGTGGGGCATGTGAGTGAAATAGAATTTTATGATGAGCCTGGGGGTTATCCTAAGGCTGGAAATAATCTTGAGGGTACACTTCCTAATCTTAATCTACCTAACTTGACAGTGCTTGCCATTGAAGACCACGGATTAAATGGGGTGATTCCTAATTTTAGTAACTTACCTA
>JAIFLK010000265.1 GCA_020049115.1 Chloroflexota bacterium
ACAGAATAAAATCCGACACATTGCCGTAATTTTTACGGGTATAATTCTTGGGATTACATTTTTTGCGGGTAATCCAATTACGAAAATTTGCCGCGCCAAAAACCTCATCCATAATTAATTTCATGTGAAACGCCATGTTGGTATCAAGATGAAGATAGATTGAACCGTCATCCGCTAACAATTCTTTTAAGAGAATAAGTCGTTCCCGTAAAAACTCAATATAAGCCGCCCCCGCCCGTAAATCATGGTAAGCATCTGTTTGATTTCGAGATTGAAAGACACTTTTCGTGGCAAAGGGTGGGTCAATATAAATCAGCCGCACTTGCCCACGCAACGCGGGATTTTGACGTAATAAGGCTAAAATGGCGAGATTATCACCATAATACAATTGATTAACGTCTGTGCCTGACCATAATAATTGGGTGGCGGCGGACGGCATGGCTAAAATTTCGGCAGATGTTTTTTTACCAGTGTAACTTAAGGTTATTTCAGTTGTAATATCGGTGGGTGGAAGGTCAATATCGCCTTGCCACCGTGTTTTAGAAATTCCTGTTGCCATGTTTAAGCCTCTGAATTTAACCAATTAAGGGAAATACGTTCTGAAAACATGCGTAAGGTTGTAACGATAATTTTATTAGGCCAACTCGTTTCAAGTTTGGCGTAGTCATCCCACATTGAGCCAAGCAACAAACCTGGGCCATCATTGACAAAAATTAGCTTAATGTTGAGGTGATGCTTTTGAGCATAATTTAAGACTTCATCGGCACAACTTTGATAACCACCCGTACGGTCATCTTCCTGCGCGCCGCCTCGGTCAGAGTCATAACGAGCTAGGCCAATGGCTAAAATTGTTTGCTGTGAGGAGTCATAAATTACAAAGTCTACGGGACGATTGGGGTTGGGATAATCAGCCAAAATTGTCCCTAAACGAATATCCTGCCCCGCGCGTTTTGGCCCATGAATGTGTAAGGTTGGAAAATAAGCGGTGAATAATTCAAAAAAACGTTCCGTTAAATCATACCCTTTTTTGCCCCTATCTTTATATTCCCACAGAATCGCACATAATGCTTCATCAGGCATGGGGCGGCTATTAAAAGCGACTTGCACCTCTTGAATCGGGCGGAAACTTTTGCCAAATCGCTCACAAATTTCTGCGGCTTTGGTTTTCTTCTTGAGCATTTCAACAGGTAAGATGGGGCTAACATATTTGCGGAAAACCCGCGCCAATTGAATCCGCATCCAGGGTTGTGCTACATCGGCGATTTGCATGAATAATCGCACGGATGACTCCGATGTTTTAACCAACTGACCAAATAACTCTAAAACGGGTTGATATAATTTGCAAGCATCTGCCAAAATATCAGGGTAATAATCGCCACTCGCTAAAGTAATCCATTGATACCCATTGGCCTTGTAATTTGAAAATGTGTGAGGCATATAAACTCCAATGACCTCGCATTGTACCACCAGGCCATTATTTAACCAAGAATGGGTTCAACGACCAACCTTAAAAAACCAAACTTTACCAAAAAAAGGGATTGACAAATTCCAGATACCATGCTATAGTAATGGGCAGTTATGAATGAAGCTATTTTATTTAAGGATACCATTATGTTTACCGCCACAAGTATAGAATTAAACCAACTTAATTATCAGTCACAAGTTGCTGTCTGTGATTTGGCGTGTCCAAATAAAGATTATGGTATGATTACAGTTTGGCCCTGGCTTGGCTTATTAGGAGCGTTGGAAACGGGAAAATAATTCCTGCTTTCACTCCATTTATCCAAGCCATAGCCTACAGGTTATGGCTTTTTTATTTCCTATATCCACAAATAATTGTGGACTCCAACGTAGAAATTATATGTCAAAAAATTATTGTTATCTCAAAAATTCAGCCATGCAAATTAATATCAGTGGGGCGTGTTTTAGTATTACAACATTACTACGGTTAGAGTTATCCTGGCGCGGTGGAGGCATGATTTAACCTCTAATCGCCATAAATTGTTAGGATATTCAGCCGTAGCCCCATGATGAGGTTACGGTTTTTTTGTTATATTTTTTAGGGCGGAGAACGCGTCTGGTGATGCCATGAGCCTCATAAACTCATCATGGTGGGTTCGATTCCCTCCTCCGCTACTTAAAGTTAGTCTGTCAGCTAGTCAGCGTTCAGCTAAAAGCAGTTGCTGACTAGCTGACGGTTGACAGACTTTTAGGGCGCACATGTCCCAAGGGGGCGAGATTGCTTTGCAAGCAAACTGCGGTGGGTTCGATTCCCACTGTGTCCATGAAGCTAGTCAGCTAGTGTCTCGTCAAACGTCAATTAATGGAATGGTGTTAGTCATCAGGTGACTTCTAGTCACCTGATGACTCAACAAATCACACTTGACAGGACACTAGTCAGCGTTCAGCTAAAAGCGGTTGCTGACGGACTGACTAGCTGACAGATTATTATCAAAGCCTCATAGCTCAGGGGTCAGAGCGTTCGTCTGATAAGCGAGAGGTCGTGAGTTCAATTCTCACTGAGGCTACAAATGAGCGTATCAGCTAGTCAGCAATCAGCTAAAAAGTTGAACAGTGACTAGCTGACACGCTGACCAGCTATTACTATGATGATGTTATTACTTAATGCCAGTTATGAACCATTAACCATTGTTTCGGCACAACGCGCCATTCGCTTGTTGTTGACTCATAAAGTGGACGCGGCTACCGAAGACACCATTACCATTCATGGCAACTCCCATGACCTGCATATTCCAACGGTATTACGATTGCGCCGTTATGTGAATGTGCCGAAAAGGGGTGCAAGCTGGAGTCGTCGCGCGGTGTTGCAGCGTGATGGCTATCGTTGTATCTATTGTGGGGTGGAGATGGGGCAGATGGTGAAGGGGCAACTGTTGACCAAAGCGGATTTCACGCTTGACCATATCATTCCCCGTAGCCAGGGCGGGCAAAATGGCTGGGGCAATACGGCTTGTGCGTGTGCTGCTTGTAATCAACGGAAAGGGGGCCGCACCCCGCATGAAGCGGGCATGACTATGCTGTGGGAGCCGAAAACCCCGCGCGTGAATTACATGGTGGTCTCTGGTAAAATACCTGCGGCCTGGAAATTGTATTTACGTAGTTAGTAAATGACCCAAAGGGTTTCTTTTTAACCCTTTGGGTCGCTAAACCCTGTGACCTTAGCTCATTCGGTAGAGCGTGCGGCTGAAGCCCGCGAGGTGGCAAGTTCAAATCTTGACGCATGACCCAAACGGCTAAGGGGGCTGTCTGCAACACAGTTATGAGGGCGGTTCGACTCCGCCATGCGTCTTTATTTATTCAATGTAACCCGCTTGTTGCATAATGATGTCAATGCGCTCGTTGGCACGGTCTAAAGCCTGTTGCGGGGTTAGCTCATGACGAATGGCGCGTAGGATAACTTCCGCCATCACCTGCTCTACCTTACTCCACTCAGGCAAACGGGGCCGCGGCCGTGAATTTTCTAATGCTTGTTCCGTTGTACTTAACCACCATAATTCTTTGACCAATTCGGGGTCTTCAAAGACACTTTTACGGGTGGGCGGGGTGCCTAAACGGGCCATCTCTTTCATCACCTCAGGGCTAGTGGCCCAGACCATAAAATCAAAGGCCACCTCTTTATGGGGCGCAGTAATGGGAATAGCTAAGAGCCAATTGCCAAGTTGACTAGTTTGGGTGAAGACTTTGGGAAAGGGCATGACATTAATTTGGCGATGGTCTTTTTGGCTTAAATCGGCAGGCCATGAGACGGCGGTTAAACTAACAGCGTTGAGTACCGCTGGCAAGATGTCGGGGCTACCATAATTTGCGGAGTCAGGCGAAGCCAACTCAACGGCGCGGAGAAAATCAGTTAAGGCCTGGACGGACGCGGGTTGGTTAATAATCACTTGCCAATCTTCATCAAAAATGTCCCCGCCATACGACCAATTCCACGCATTAAATTCCGTTACCAATGAACTGCCCCCTTGCCCACGATAAGCATACCCATATAACTCTTTTTCAGGTTGGATTTTTTGCGCCAATAAGGTCAACATTTCGGGCATGGTCGTGGGCGGGTTAGGCAAGTAGTCTTGGCGATAGACAAACAACTGAACATTGCCAACAAAGGGTAAGGCGTATAACTTGGGCGTTTCTTTCGGTGAAATTTTGAGCGGGAAGGGTCTGTTAGGTGGTGGCCAGAGGCAAACGACCAAAGATTCATTGATGAAATCGGGGTCTGTGGCATAACCAAATTGAAACAGGGGCGTTAAATAGCCTTCTGTCACCAACGCAGGAAACCAGGGGTCATCAATTAATACTACATCATACAGTTCCAAATTTGATTTAACATCCGTGAAAATTTTCTCTTGGAGATAATTTGAGGAGGGCATTTCAATCAAATTGACTTTATTGCCCGTGCGCTGTTCCCATTGTCCTTTTAACTTTTTTAGCCCCGTAATTTCTGTCCCTTGACGAGCCGCCATGGTGATGGTTTGCCCCTTGATGAGGGTCATCGCGGGCGTAGGGGAGGGCAGTGGGGGGCTAGGGGATTTACTACAGCCAACGAATAATAAAATGATCGTTACTAAAATAATATATCGCCATACCATGGGGCCTCACTCTCATTGCACTATAGGGCAAAGGTTGTTACAATTACGGAGTCTTTTTTCAGGAGTGCGAAAATTTTATTTTCGCGGTCAAAATAAAATTTTGACACTCCAACAGCCACGCTTACTCACGGGAAATTTTGATGAATAAACAGGAATTAGCTCGACAATACGAACCAGTATTATATTTTAGTCGCAATGGCGAGGGGCATGAAGAGAATTTTTTCCCCATGTCGGTAGATAATTTCATCGCTGATTGTCGTTTATATCAAGGTGGTGAGGCTACCCCGCTACAATTTCCCCAGGGCTTAACCGCCAAAACGTTAGGGCAAACACCCGCGCGTGTCTCCAAAAATTACTATCTCAGTTATGTGGCCGATAGATTTATCGGGCAAACAGCCAGTTGGCTTAAGTGGTTTGAAGATGATGGGTTAGTCCGTTTTAGCGTCTCAGAAGCCCCTGATGAAGTTGAGCCAGAAGAAGCCGTTTCCTTTGGTTTGATGAACGAGGTGGCGAAAAGCCAACAATTACCACCAGATATTATTACAGCTTCTATTGAACAATATCGCCCCTATCAAGATTTTAGCCGCTATCCACCCGTTTACACCTATCGAGTGATGAATAATCGTGGTTTCACGGTGATTCAATATTGGTTTTTCTATGCCTTTAATGATTGGGGAACGTCCCATAACGGCATGAATGACCATGAAGGGGATTGGGAAACGGTTTATGTCTTTTTAGAAAATAGCACCCCCGTTTATGTGGCTTACGCCGCTCACATTGGCAAACCCACCACCTACCCCTGGTCGCAAGTGCCAACCTATCAAGGCAGCCACCCGTTGGTCTATGTGGGTTGCGGCTCTCATGCTAGCTATATCGCCCCTGGCATTTATAAACCAGTAGTCGGCTTAACGGAATATGCCCAGGGCAATAGTCAGGTTCATATTGGCCCTGGCACCCAAGCCCCCTGGGGTGAGCCTGTAGATTTAAGCCAACAAGAGTGGGCCTTAAACTTTGCGGGCAATTGGGGGACAACCTTCCGCCGTTTTGGTTCTAGCGCGGTTTCCAGTGGCGTGCAAGGCCCCGTCGGCCCCGCCTGGCAATTTGATAAATGGGAACGCCCCGTTTGGATTACGGGGCTGGGATAGACCCGCCCTCTCCCACAGGGCGAACGGTATTAACTCCCTCTTCTAGGTCGGAAAGGGCTGCGGTGCTAAGTACCTAAGCAAAAGTTTTGTGGCCTATTTTATTTTAGCCCTTATAAGGGCTGCCGCAGAATTTATGCTCACCTACTACAGCTGGGCGTAAATAAGTGCGTAGTTCGCCCAGCCATTATAAGGTTCAAAACCTTATAATGGCTGGCACCTTATTTAAGCTGAACTGTAAGTACCCAAGCAAAAATTTTGCGGCATTTTGTAGGGGCAATGCCTTGTGCTTGCCCCGTTTTGGGCAGGGACAAGCCCTGCCCCTACGTCACCTACTTATATTCCGCACAAATCGGCATGGCTGCTTCTTCATGGTCTAAAAAAAGCAGTTTTTCCTTCGCCGTCAATTCTCGCCCGGCGGTATGACATGCTTGCTTAAGCAATTCATCGTGCTTCAGTAGCCATAAACGGGCAGTGCGGTCACTACTACCAGAAATAAACAAACTACTATCCGCACTAATCGCTAAACTCGTAATACGCCCCTCATGGCTAGATAATGTCACGGCTCTATCTTGGGGGGAGTTCAAATCCCACACGTTCATAGTTTCGTCATAACTGCCACTGATAAGCCAATGATTATTGGGGCTAATGGCTAACACATTCACCCAACCCGTATGGTCATGGAAAATACGGGGCGGTGTTTGCAAGTTCGTTAGGTCAATCACCCCCACATACCCCTCCCAACCGCCCGTCGCCAACCAATGTTCATCGGGACTCATGGCAATGGTTAAAATACCGTCGGTATGGTGCGTAAAAACCTGCGGTTCAGGCAATGTGGCCGTCGTTAAATTCCCCAAATCCCACAACTGCATGGTACTATCCTCGCTGCCCGTTGCTACCCAACGCCCACTGGAGCTAATGGCAATAGCCGAGACATCATCTGTATGTCCACTTAAAACATATTTCGGCGCAACGGGATTGTTCAAATCCCATAGATAAGCCGTCCCCCCTTTATGACCTGTCACCAACCCATTGCCCTGTTGATTGATAGCCATGACCAAAACATCTTGCCCCGTCGAGGGCAACCTCACCCCACCCGCTTGGGGTTTATGCAAATCCCACCGCCATACCACCCCATCATTACTATTGCTGACTAACCAATGATTATCGCCACTGATTAACAAATTACGAATCGGGGCTTGATTACCCCCCAACATAATCGGCTGGCTCAGGCTATAAGCCGCGTCTAATTGGTTAACATCACTAAAATTAACCGTCCCCGTTAATAAAGGCTGCGGCGGAAATTGCCATAGCTGAATGGTTTTATCATCACTGCCAGTGGCTAACCAATGATTATCAGGGCTAAGGACAAGGGCATGGATAGAGGCTTGATGATTATCCAATTGTAGCGGCAAGGCGTTAAAATAGTTTAAATTCCACAAACGCACAAAACCATCCTCGCTCCCTGTCACCACCCATTGATTATCCTGACTTAAGGCTACATTATTCACCCAGGCCAAATGGTCACTAAAAATAACGGGCGCAGCATTGGGGTGATGTAAATTCCATATCCGTAAATTTTTGTCACCCCCGACGGTTAAAAAGCCATCATTCCCCCACAACGCCATGTGTGTAATATAACTCTCTGGCCCAAATAATTGTTGGATAGGAGCATACATATTTTGGGCATCCCACATAAAAATGCTCCCATCCCAATTAGAGCCGATGAGAATTTGTTTATCAGGGATGACCAGCAAATCCGTCAGGTGATCTTCACCCGCTTGGTTAACTAACAAGTTTGTATCTTGCACCGAGACAATTTTGGAATCACCTAACGTCACGTCTTTAAGAAAGTCAATATTATGGAAATAAAGCTGACCATCATGGGTATTATTGCTGACCCAAGGCGGTGTGCCACCCACCGTAAAAAGGGTATGTTCATCCATGCTAAAGCCTACCGCGAAAATCATCGTTTCTTCCTCCAACGCCACATGCGAAATCAACGCCTGGGTCGCAGAAAAAGGCATGGTCAAAATCGTGGATAAATCCCAAATACGGGTGGTATTATCGCGGCTGCCACTCGCCAACCAATGTTGGGTCGGACTAAAAGCAACATCTAACACCTCCTCGGTATGCCCCCTCAAAACGTAATTTGGGGTCATATGGTGATTTAGCCACTCAGCCAACTCTTTAGCCTCCGTAATAGGGTGGTCAGGCGTGCGGCATAATGACCACAAGCGGGCCGATTTATCGCCATTACCACTCGCTAACCAACATTTATCGGGGCTGATTTTCAGGCTATAAATCGGCCCGTTCAAGGGCTGCCCCAAGGGATAGTAACGGGCTTGTTGTGGGGCCATACTTCCTGCGCCTTGTTTTTGGTCTAAGTCCCACAGCCATAACGAGCCATTTAATCCGCCCGTAATAAACCAACTCGCCTCTTGGTTAACCACCGTCGATAAAATAGAGCCTTGTTGACTGTAAATGAATTGGGGCGGCGGTAAATCTGCTTGCGTAAGTGGGCTTGCCGTAATGGTGGGTAATAATTTACTTATCTCCGTTAATGACCAAACCCCAATCACTCCATTGTCATCTGACGTAATGGCACAGGCCCCATTATGACTGACCGCCACCGCGTTTATCGTCGCTAAATGCCCCGTCAACGCAATCCCACCCGCTTGATTCAGCGTCTTCCATAACGATTCTTCAGCCGAAGCAATGATAACCCCATCAGGCGCAGTTTGTAATGATTTGACCGCTAACAGCAAACTTTGCTGCGGTGAACTGGTCAGGGAGTCGGCTTTAGTCGCTAACTCGCGCGCCCGCGACACTTGGCTGGCATCCTTCGCCTTTGCTTCGGCCATAACTGCCTTACGGTTATTTTCAATGGCGGTTTGACGGGAGTAAAAAACCCCAATGGCTAAAATGAGCATAATTACAAAGCCAGCAATAGACATGGTTGCCATGCGGCGGAAATATTGGATTTCCCGTTGGCGTTGCTGCTCTTTTTCCTCAATGAGCCGCGTCTGCAAGGCTTCACATGCCTTAATGTATTGCGCCTCTAACTCATTGACTGCAAAATAGGGCGAGGCTAATAGCTCCGTGGCCTGTTCTAATTGCGAGCCGCGATGTTGCAACAAATCGCTATGCTTTTGCCCCTCCTCCCAGGTCTGCGCCGCTTGCCGCACCCCTTCGCTCACCCGCAAATTCGCCCGACTTTCATCCAGCCACTGCTGTAAGGTCGGCCAATAGCGAATCAATGCCTCATGCGCCACCTCCAGTTCCTGTTGCCCCGTATTAGTATTAACACTTGTTACTACTAGCCGCGTATCCGCCAACCGTTGAATCAATTGGCGAATCGGCTGTGGGTCACGGTTCGCGGGAATTAACTGGTCAATCGCCACGCGGCGCCGCGTATCGCGGTGCTGCTCGCTATCATCAACCCGCGTCAGCCGCAAAAAAATGTTCCGCATGGTTACTTTTTCTTCATCGGCCAACTGGTTATAAATCGCTTCCGCTGTCTCGGCAATGGCTCGATGCACTCCGCCAATGGCCTCATATTCCACCGCCTTCAGCCACCGCCCATGCCGCCGTTGCCACAGTTCTAACAAGGCATGTTGTAACAACGGCATCGCCCCTGGCTCGCCCGCCGTGTCATCTAAAATACGGCTGGTCAAATTGGCCTCAAACTCTAGCCCCACCACCGCCGCTTGTCGCTCCATGGCCTGGCGCAACTCCTCGGTATTCATCACCCCGATTAACTCTTGATTGGCCTGGACGATTTCCTTCAACTGGCGATAATTGGCACAACTACCCCAAAAATCGGCCCGCATGGTGATGACCACCTTGAGCATTTTGGGCAGCGTGAGCAATTTATCAAAAAAAGCCACCCGTTCCGCCTCGTCATTGGTCAGGGTAAAAATCTCCTCAAATTGATCCACCACCAAAATAAATTCAGGCTTGCCTGGCTTCACCCCACGCACTAAACTAACCTCCTGTAGGGAACTGCTTTGATTAAATATTACGGCCTCTTCCAATGTTTGTAAAGTTTGTACGGGCGCGTTGCCTGGCGTAATTCGTAATAAATGCAAATAAGGGTTTTGTAGCTGTAAGGCTGGCACTAACCCCGCAAAGATAACGGAAGATTTACCACTGCCCGATGGCCCCAAAACGGCCAGAAAATTTTGGGCCTTGATTTTTCTAACCAAATCCGCCACCAATTTTTCCCGCCCAAAGAAAAACTCTTTATTGCTGCCCCGAAACGCATATAAACCCACAAAGGGACAACGGGCATCATATGGCGGCGGCGGTTGGTCAAGGGCGAGGGCATGGAAATTGAGGTCAATGGCCTCCTCGCACAAGGTGGCGAGGTCAAGCAAAATTTGTTGCCGCTTCTGCCGCATGTCCTTGCTTAAGGCGGCCTCGGTCATGTCCAACGTGCCAAGCAATGGCGCGACCTGCACCTCAAATTGGGGTAACAAAATCGGGGCGCGTTCCTGTAACAAAATCGGCACGCGTTCAAGGCCATACTTAATTTCTTTGTTAGTTAGTAAACGGTCTAGGCTATCGCTAAATAACGGTTTACCGCCCAACCGACTGTATAACGCGGGGACGGTCAAATCATGCTGATTGGCGATTGCCATGAAGGATTGATTGAGGGCGCGGTCAACTTCGCCATGTTGCCGTAAATATTGATAAAAATTACTGGCTAAAATACCCGCTGTATCTATCGAAATATTATCG
Organism: Chloroflexota bacterium; assembly: GCA_020049115.1. Taxonomy (GTDB): domain Bacteria; phylum Chloroflexota; class Anaerolineae; order 4572-78; family J111; genus JAIFLK01. The sequence goes on from JAIFLK010000265.1 coordinate 10,493, forward strand.
GTCATGGCAATCACGGCGGGCATGCCCAACTCGCGCACCAACCGTTGCCCCAAGCCACCCAATGCGCCCTCCGCGTCAGGCTTGGCACTTTCACAAGTGCATAAAAAAGTGCAGTGAGGCAGGCTATATTGTCCGCCCAAATTGGCTAACCGTTCAATCAATTGGCTGGTCGGCACAGGGACGACCTGATTATCTTTATCCGCCAAATAAATCACGGTATCGCCTGACCGCCGCACAAACCGCCCATGCGCCACCAAATGCAATAAGGTGTAAGGCTGCGCCATGAGCCGTTCCACAATGGCCTCCAATGACGGCGGCCCCATAGACCCCTCAATATCGCTGGCCGCTAACACATCTACGGGAATCGTGCCGAGAGCTTGCTTCACACTTGCTACCGTTTTCACATCATCAAAATTAACCAAACCGTAACGGTCTAAGCCATCAGGATTCGCTACCACCACTAAGGCTTGCAGGTCGCGCCGTCCAATGGGCGGGAAGCGGCGGTCGGTGTGGCTGGGCAAATGGAGCGTAAAGTAGACCCGTTGATTTAAGGCCAATGAACTCCACTGGCCGTCTACAGGCGCGCACAACCGTTCCCAATGCCATGTCCGCAACTCTGGGGCTTCAATAAACAAAAGTAGCCGTAAGGCATCGTCACTCTCAACCAACGCCCGCGTGAAGGCATCCCGAATATCATCTTTGAAAAACGCTTGCCCCAACACCTGCCCATACGCCAGGGCGTTAGGTTGGCTGACTAAGGCCGCTTCATCTAGCAATAACAAACCATTACCATATACGGGCAACATGCCGCTAGAGCGTACTTGTTTCGTAACAATGGGGTAGCCGTCATTGGTTTGGCGTTGAATGGTAATTTCGAGAGTTATCATAATTTTAGCTTTTAGCCTTTATAAGGGCTTGGTTACTCCACCATTTCCACAGCCTCCTTCGAGACCCAACCCTGCATTTGGTCGCCTGGAAGCGTCAGCCGCACCCATGACTCCTGTTGCGCTAGCACATGAACTTGGGTGCCGCTATGGAGAGTAAATTGGGTGACAAATTGTGTCCCTGGCCCGCTACTCACATCAACCTTATCAGCCACAATCACCGCCGCAGGTTGCGTAGCCTCCACATAGAGCCGACTGCCGAGAGCCACCGCACTTGTCATAAAAAGTAACCCCACCACAATCGCCCCATATTGCGCCACCTCATGGCCGCGCTCAGACTGAATTTGGCTGAGGCTAAAGAGCAGCAAGGCCAGCCCAAACCATAACGTTAAGGCTAACAAGGCCATTTCATTCCGCGTGAACCAATTTTGGCTAACTTCAGCAATACGGTTTATTGTGGATTCACCATTCAAATCCAACTGGTCTTTGGTCTGTTGCTCCGCCAGCCCCAAATTGGCCTGAATGTCACCATCACGCGGGGCCAGCAATTTCGCCCGCCGATAATTCACAATGGCGCGGCCAATATCACCCTGCTTAAAATAAGCATTACCCAGGTTGTAAAACACCTCGCTATTTTCGACCCCAGACGTGACTAATTGTTGATAAGCCACAGCTGCCACCGCAAACTTTTCGGCCTGATACGCCTCTGCCGCGTTGTGGCTAGTTTGGCTCATGGCCTCGGTTAAACGGGTAGATTGGTTACTGACCACCAACCCTACTATAATGAAGCAAGCTAAGAGAATTGAGCTAATTATCTGTTTCATGAGAGGGAATCCTTGTATGTTCCTAATAAATCAGACAAGAATGTCTGACCTACGGTAGAATAGACATTCCTCTCTGTTCATGGCAACACAGTATCTATAGGGGTGGTTGCACCACAAAGCAACCTATATAGGACTTACGCAAACACCTCACCCCAACCCTCTCCTACGTATCCCTATACGGGGATAAAGGAGAGGGAGCGAAATCTCCCCCCGATGTCGGGGGGATTAAGGGGGGTAGACTTGGTTTTTGCGTAAGTCCTACTATACCATCTTTATTACCGCTCTAAAAAACTGACCCAAAGTTGGACAGAGCCAACATGGTGTTTAATTTCTGCTTCAGCGAGAACGGCCTGATAAATCAGGGCTTACACTCTCTCCACAGGCGTAACTTTCCGACGAGCTGGCGGTAGTGTCTCGTCAAGCGTGAATTAATGGAATGGTGTTAGTCATCAGGTGACTTCAAGTCACCTGATGACTCAACAAATCACACTTGATAGGACAGTAGTTTACTTTCGTAAAAACAACATCCTTCTAAAACTCGTATTGGCTTGGTTTTCGCCACGAGTGACTCTGAATATTTTACCGTTTGAACGTTTTGTCAAACGAACCCATATATTCACTTCTTAAAGAACTTGACTGAATTATAGGGTATTTTGAAGCTTAGAGCAATTTTTGCCAGTAATACAAAATGACCTAAAATGCCCAACTTTGTCTAATTTTGTCCAATTTTTTGCTTACTGTTTATAGCCCTAATTGTGTTAGGGTGACATTAAATCTATGTATCGTCTTATCTGCCTCGTATTATTACTGGGACTATTGCCACAAACTGTAATAGCCCAAGGGCCACTCACCTCTACCGTTTACTTGCCCTCGCTAATGAAACAAAAAGTAACATGTGTTTTTGAACTCGCCGCGCCCAAATTGATAGCCCCTGCTGACAATCAAATGATAGCCGTTGGTCAGCCTATGCTCTTTCAATGGCAACCCGCCGAGGAAGCATGTCCTGTGACAGAAAGACATTATGCGTTACAAATTGCCACCGCCTCTAGTTTTAGTTATGAAACTTTGGTGCATACAGTGGGCTATCAACCTGACGAGGGTAATACAACTCGTTATACGGAAACCAGTTATTATCTAGCAAATAACGAAATCGGCGTTTACTATTGGCGGGTGATGACCTTTGAAGGTGACCAGGCCAGCCCCTGGAGTGCCGTTTATCGGCTCAC
>JAIFLK010000295.1:0-7416 GCA_020049115.1 Chloroflexota bacterium
GACTTCAACGGAAAAATAGCGTGCGCCACAACCCTGACAAACAAGCGCAGGAACTTGTTGAAAAATGAAATGTTGTCCTCGGCGGTGGCGATAGACGATTACCGATTTTTTAACTTGATTTGATTTCGTGTCACAATATTCGCAATGATTTTGACGCACAACTTGATGAATCCGCTTTTTACTCATTAGATTATTGTATCATGGAGGCAAAATGCAAACAAATCTAAAGATTTGGACTCCAATTTATGACCATGCTGATGGTTGAAATATTCAATGAAGACATGCACAAATTATGCGGCTGTGTTATAATGGGGTTCGATTGCCTGATGAAAGAAATGCGTTATCAACCTTCTCGCCAGTTTTGAGGTTGCGGGAAGTTTCAAAATCATTATCTTAACATCTATATCAACATGGAGGTAAAAGTTTATGGAGATTTTGTTTTTTATGGTCATGGTAGGCATGTTGTTTGTTTTTGGATATGCCCAACAAGAACAGGGGGTGTTCCGAACACCTGGTGCGGTAGCTTTGAGCCAAGAAGATGAGTCGGTCATAAAGGGGCGTTAGTTGTCCTTATCTGCGACTGGGGTTAGTTGACATAATGTTATAACGGCTCTACAATTAGTCAGGTTATGCTACTCACAGGAGAAGATAAACAATTATGTCATTGAAAGAAATTGCCCAACGAGTTGTGTTGTCTCTGTTTCTACTTGGGTTGGCGGTTTTGCTCTCGTTTACCAGTCCCGCAGCCGAAGCCTACAACTCAGATATTGCTAATAATCTCGTTATTCCCGCTAGTTTGACCCGAATAAGTCATTTACCCGATAATTTTCAACGTAGAATAACGACTGAGTCTGCCCCCGTTGTCCAAAAAAATCCCCCGTTTGCTTGTGCCGCTTGTGATTTACCCCACACTAACCCCACTTTTGCGATAACTTTATGGGCTGTTTTAGCCGATGTGCTGGTCATGGCCTCGCTCATTTATGGGGGTAGTTTCTTAGCAGGTTTGAAATTTAGCTAAGGGTATTCGTTGAAAAAGGAAGGCCATCTATTAAGATGGCCTTTTTTTGTTTGGCAAAAATTTACAGGTGGTTTTAAAGGGACAGAGGTCACGCTGCCCGTAGCATATGAAGTGATCACCAAGCCCGACGTGTAATAACCAAATTAGGACTTACGCAAACACCTCACTCCAGCCCTCTCCTACGTATCCCCATACGGGGATAAAGGGGGGTAGACTTGGCTTTTGCGTAAGTCCTACAAATCTGATTTCCGACTCAGTCATCAGATAAACTGCTCAGGGATAGCTACCTTCTTTTATCTATGGTATACTCAGGCTCAGTATTTCAAGATTTGAGTGCAACTACTAAATTACCCTCACCCCCGCCCCTCTCCCAAAGGGCGAGGGGAGACAAGATACTCCCTCTCCATTGGGAGAGGGCTGGGGTGAGGGTGACAAATCTTGGTATACTCAGGCTATAAAGTTCCTCCATAAATGTTGGAGTCACACCGCTTGTTGGGTGTAAGCAAACCAGCAGTGCGACTCTCTCAAATCAAATGAGCAATCCCATAGGTATGCCATGACTGAATTTTATGTCTCACAAAATTCCCTTGGATGGTTAAGTATGACCATTTTAGGGTTAGCCATTACTTTTTATTTCCTAAGCCTAAGCCATAAATCCAGCCAAATTTGGCTCTTACTGGGTTTCTTTGCCAGCCTCACGGGTGCATTTGTATTCACGGGGCTATCTTCGCTCAATTCCACCTGGCAACTTGGCTATGTTTTTCTGGTCAGCACCACTCCGCTTTTTCTGTTGCTAGCTCAATTAGCCCTGGTTGAATTTGCCTATCAATTTCCCCGCCCCTTTCCTGACCAATATATGGAATCTCGGTTTATTACGTTAGTATTTACCCTCTGCTTGTTCATGGGACTAAAGTTGAGTTGGGAGTTTAACCAGTTACCTACCTTTGGGAATTATCAATTAGTAGTTCTTATGATAATTCTTGAATTAATCTGGATAGGGCTTATTTTTGTGCGGCGGATGTTACGCTTCACTGAGCAAAAAACTATCTTGAGGCGGTTGAAAGCTCTTGTCATCTCAGCCCCCAAAGAGGTCAAAGCCCTACGCATATTTTTCCTTATCCTCATTTTTTTACCTATCGCCTCATTACTTATTAGTACATCTTCGGCTCTGGGAATTATTGACCATGCCCAAGCGGCTATTTTGGTGAACGCGCTCAATTTGTTTCAACTGTTTAGCTTTGCCTTAGCTTATCTTAACCATGGCACCGAATCGGTCACGATGATGGTTAAATTAGTGGGCATTTCCCTCGTCACCATGCTACTGGTTTTGGGGGCGATAGGCCATATTATTGCCCCGTTTTTTACCGAACTCTATGCCCCACCGTCCATGCTCGCCAGCCAACAGCAACTTTATTTTCAGCCAAACTCGCATGAAAGTTATGACATTACCATTGTTCCCTTTCATTTTGACCCCGATTTGGGCGAAAGGTTGACCATGAAGGCGAATTATGGGCATGTTAATTTACCTTTACCTTTTGCCTTTCCTTTTTATGAACAACCCCGCACCCAGGTGCAGATTTTTGATGATGCCACCTTAACTTTTGTTGCACAATCTGCCGCAGACCTAGCCCCCTTCACTGAAAATGGACAGCCCGCCATCTATGCCCTTTTTGCCGATTTAGACCCAACGGGTCGCGGGGGGGTGTTTTATAAACAGACTCAATCTTCATTCACCGTTACCTGGTATCAACTCCCATTGGTAGATTATCCCACCCTGACGGATACTTACACCATTCAACTAACCTTATATCAAGACGGCGCATTGACCATCACCTATCAGAATATCCCGCAATATCCCTTTGCTCCCACTCATGGTGTACCCCCGATGGTGGATATTGTGGGGCTGCAAACAGGGGATGGCTCTGTGCCAAGCTACGTGGATTGGGTCAATGATTTACCCTATCAAGGCGTAGGACATCATTCTATTATCCAGAATTATCAACGCCATTTTCTACAATATCTCAACCGTCCCATGCGACCATTGGCAATTACTATTTTGATAGCCAGTTTATTTATCATCGTTGGTTTTCCATTGTTCTTTTATGCCAATTTAGTCAATCCGCTACATCGTTTGGTGGCGGCAGTGAAAGAGGTCAACGAAGGTAATTTGGTGGTGCATGTACCCGTGCTATTCAAGGACGAAATTGGCTATGTTACTCATACCTTTAACAATATGGTCGAATCTATCAAATTAGCTGACCAACTGAAAGATGAATTTCTCGCCAACACCTCCCATGAATTACGGACACCGCTGAATGGTATCATTGGCCTGGCTGAGTCGCTGTTGGAGGGGGCTACGGGGCCATTATCCGCCGAAACTAACCGTAACCTTTCCATGATTGCCTTGAGTGGGCGACGGCTATCTAATTTGGTCAATGATATTTTAGATTTCTCTAAATTGAAACATCGGGAAATTAAACTGGTCTTGCGCCCGATTGATTTATATGCGTTGGCGGAGGTGGTTTTAGCCCTCTCGCGCCCCTTAATTGGTCAAAAATCACTGCAATTGCGTAACGAAATTCCCCATAATTTGCCTCCTGCCTGGGGTGACGAAAATCGGCTGCAACAGATTTTATATAATTTGGTTGGCAATGCCCTTAAATTTACCCATACTGGTCTGGTCACGGTCTCGGCGCAAGTGCTAAATAAACCGACCGCTTGTTTAGCCATTACGGTGAGTGACACGGGCATCGGCATTGCCGAGAGCCACCAGGCGCGCCTCTTTCAATCCTTTGAGCAGGGTGATGGCTCAATTGAACGGCAATATGGCGGCACTGGGTTAGGGTTAGCCATCAGCAAACAGTTGGTCGAGTTGCATGGTGGGCAAATCTCCGTTCAGTCATCGCTCGGCCAGGGGTCACACTTTACTTTCACGCTGCCCCTAAGCGTACAACAGAGCCTTCTGCCCACCAGCAGCTTTCAGGTGTTGGCCGAGCCTATTGTGCCAACTCATTCCTCCTTGTTCGCTTTGCCTAACGTGGGAGTTACACCCTTAACCTCACCTTCCGCTAATCGACATATTACCATTTTGGTGGTCGATGATGAACCTATCAATTTGCAAGTGTTAATTAATCAATTGTCATTACATAATTATACCATTGTTTCAACTGAAAATGGATTAGAAGCGTTACGGTATATTGAAAACAACAGCCGCCCCGATTTGGTGTTGTTAGATGTTATGATGCCCCACATGTCGGGCTATGAAGTTTGTCGGCAGCTACGGGAGAAATATCCGTTATCTGAATTACCGATTGTTATGCTAACGGCCAAAAATCAAACGAAGGATATTGTCGCGGGGTTTGAGGCGGGGGCGAATGATTATCTGACCAAACCCTTTAATCGCCAAGAATTGCTAGCGCGGGTCAGTACGCTCTTAAGCCTTAAACAGGCCCTTTTTGAGCATGACCAATTGACAGCCATGCAACGGGAAATCAATTTGGCCCGCCAAATTCAAGAGAGTTTATTGCCGCCCTTACACCCTGAATGGTCAGCTCTGGATGTGGTTTGTTACACCATGTCGGCGCGTGAAATTGGCGGCGATTTATATACCTACCATGTTTTCCCCGCTGTCGATGGCCTAATGGATAGTTACATTATGGTCGTGGGCGACGTTTCGGGTAAGGGCATGCCTGCTGCTTTGCTGATGGCGGTGGTGGTGGCGTTATTTCGCCCGGTGGTAGAGCAGGAGTTTGCGCCCCATGAATTTTTGGCACAGTTGGATATCCATCTCCAGCCCTATACCGAAAGTACCCATCAAAATTGCGCCCTAATTTATGTGGAAATTGTGCAAGTCGCAGGGTTAGCCCCAAGCCCGCAATTTACCTTACGTGTGGCTAACGCGGGATGTGTCATGCCGTTGGTCAAGTTTGCCGATGGTCGGGTGGAATGGCTAGAGGTGGGCGGGATGCCTTTGGGGACGGGGTTTAGTCAAGTGTGGGGCTATCAAGAACTTAAATTATCGTTAGTTAAGAACGATAGGGTTATTTTAACCAGTGATGGCGTGATTGAGGCCATGAACAGCCAACGGGAGATGTTTGGCTTTGACCGCTTAGAGCAAACGGTGCGTGCCAGCCAAGCCCCTAACGCCCAAGCCCTGGTTGAGGAAATTAAGCAAGCGGTGTTAGCCTTTGTCGGTCAGGCCGAACCCCATGATGATTTAACGGTGATAGTCATTCAAGTTTAGCTAGGTGGAGTCGTAAAGGTTACTTTGCGACTCCCTCACCTTGACCCTTTCCTTTATCCCCGAATGGGGACATAGGGCGAGGGTGCAAAACTTCCCTCCCTTTGGAAGTGACTGAGGGTGGGAAATTTGCCTGTCCTAAAAGTAACCTTTGCGACTCCCGAAATTCGGTACTCATCAAGCCAAATTTAACTTGACGTAGCGTTCTGTTTGTGATAATATTATGTCTACTAAAAACATTATGTCTAGTTGATTTGTAAGCTATTAACGAAGTTGAGGGGAGATTATTATGGCTCACTTGTCCAAAGTTTATTATCTCGTTTTAGTTGGCTTAATTTTTATGTTGACGGGCTGTGAACTGCCCCGTGATAGTGCGGCTACCGATGTACCACCGGTTGAGCAAATGCCGCCCACCCTTGCTCCATTGGGGGCTGATACAACCAATCCCAATAATAACGCGGCTGTTAACGCGGCGACTGCCGTTCCAACAGTAGTCAATGTGCAACCGATTGTGGCGCAACCCGCTCAAGTCGCGGTGGTCGCTGATACGCCTGTCACGCAAACGGCTCAGTCAACCAATCAGCAAGCCATTGTGGTTTCTGTGACCCCTGGGGTCAATAGTAATGCGGCTGAAATGCCCGCCGCTCCTGAGGGTCAAACCACTCAGCCCACTCAAGAACAGCCCATCATTGTGGACGCGCCCAACACCAATAATAACACCGCCGTCAATCCACCCGCCGCCGCCAATCCTCCCGTCAGTGATACGATGGGCGATTATGCGGCTCCAGTGTCAGGCAATCGTTATATTGTTCGCCCTGGTGATACTTTATTCGGTATTAGCCAACGGTTTGGGGTTGCTGTTGAGGCGATTGTGATTGCCAATAACATGCAAGATGACATTGTGCGTATCGGCCAACCGTTAATTATTCCACAAGGTGACAATGGTTATGCTGCTCCTGCGCCGCAATACAACAACAACAATCAGCCCACCTATGATAATAATTACAATGGCGATGGCTACCATGTGGTGCAAGCAGGTGACACTTTATTTGGCATTGCCCGTCAATATAACGTCACGGTGGACTCGCTGATTAGCCTAAATAATTTAATGCCACCCTTCGTCATTTATGATGGTCAAAGTTTAGCCATTCCGACGGGTGATAATAGCTTCCCTCAGCCGCGTCGCCAACCGCAATATCAACAGCCTGGCAACGACCAACCACAATATCCCATGCCCCAACCGCAATATCAACAACCTAGCGCGGACGGGACACATACCGTCATGGCGGGCGAAACCTTATTTTCCATTGCGGCCCGTTACGGCACCACCGCCGAGGCTCTCGCCCTCGCCAATGGCCTGACCAACCCGAACCAAATTTATGTCGGGCAAGTGCTTTATCTGCCGAATTAGTATTTCGTTATCCTTTATAAGGTTTCAAACCTTATAAAGGGTTAAATAAAAATTGCCCCTGTATTAACCAAACCCTGCCCTCATCAAGGCAGGGTTTTTTGTTATTAGGACTTTCGCTTATGGCGCAATATTGTGGCGATAATGGAGTCCAAATCTTTAGATTTGTTAGATTAGGTGGTCAAATCTAAAGATTTGGACTCCATTTGGCAAAATCATGCTAATTAAGGTAAAATAACATGAGCTTAAGGAGGAAATGACCATGAAATTTGTGAATCCGAAGAATGATGTAGCGTTTCGTAAGATATTTGGGAATGAGCAAAAGACCGATATATTGATAGGGTTTCTTAATGCGGTGTTGAATTTGCGTGGGGCGAAAACGATTCAGAGTGTGCAGATTTTGAATCCGTACCAAACACCGAAGTTGGAAAATCTGAAAACGACGATTTTAGATGTGCGCGCCACTGACCAACGGGGCATAAGTTATATCATTGAAATGCAGATAGCTTACGTGGCGGGGGTGAAGAAACGGTTTACCTATTATTTGGCTAAAGCCTACGCCAACCAGATTGAACGGGGTGAAGATTACCCGAAGTTAAATGAGGTGATTTTTATTGGCATTTTGGATTTTGTGTTGTTCAAACGCAAGCGGGGCTATCTGAGTCGCCATCAGATTTTGGATAGCCAAACCCATCGGCGGGAGTTTAAGGATTTGGAGTTGAATTTCATTGAGTTGCCGAAGTTTACGAA
>JAIFLK010000295.1:7466-9118 GCA_020049115.1 Chloroflexota bacterium
TGGGTTTATTTCATTAAACATGCGGAGGATTTGCAGGTGGTGCCAGGGCATGTGACGGAGTCATCATTACAAATGGCGTACAGTGAAGCGGATAGATTTGGTTGGAGTGAGGCGGACTTGGAGGCGTATGAATATCGGGGCATGCGGATACAAGATGAACGGGGCGCGTTAGACCATGCGCGGGAACAAGGGCGTGAGGTTGGGCGACAGGAAGGTGAACTGGCTAAAGCAATAGAAACAGCGCGTAAGATGCGGGCGAAAGGGTATAGTGTGGCGGATATTGCGGAGTTGACGGGGTTGGCGGTGGCGGAAATTGAGGAGTTGTAATGTTGAATCTATTTTCTTGTGTTGTATAACAATTTACCAATCACCCCCAACCAGGCCACCAACGAAATGAGCGCGCCAACCATGAAACTGGTGGGGCGAAAGGTCAATGTAATGGTGGACTCGCCGCTAGGAATGGCAATGGCGCGTAAGATGTAATCTGCTCTAACAATGGGTGCAGGTTGACCATTGACGGTGGCTTGCCAGCCTGGGTAGTAAGGTTCGCTTAAGATAAGCCAGGCGGGTTGGTCGCTGTTCACCTTGACCACCAGGCTTTGCGGCGTGGGAAATTCCAAGTTAACTTTCCCTAATATTGGGGGAGGCGTTGAGTTTCCCCCTGATGTCGGGGGGATTAAGGGGGGTAGGGTTGTGCCTAACTCAAACAGCCCCACCTGCCAACGGTCAAAAGCTGGGTCGGCGATTTTTTGTAGTATTGCGTTATCGTCAGCGACTTCACTTTGATAAACGAGCCAAGCGCGCGAGCCAACAGTATTCAGCCGATGAAGATAAGTTGTGCCGTCAGGGGCGGCTTCTTCATATATAATGGTAGACGGCACAAAAAGTTCCTTACGCCAAGTGATGACATATTTCACGTTGAGCAACTCCCACGCGCGCTCAATCGGCATGGGCGGGGCCATGAACTCAGCATAACGGGCGGGGCGCAGCGGACTCGCGCCCCATAAATCTTGTAGGGCGTAAGGCACGCCGTAATTGTCATAAATGCGAAATTCGTTATAGACGCGAAAGGGTTGTTCATCATGCTCGCGTTGAATGGCTTGCACAAGGGCGGGGGTTTGGGTGTGCCATTCAGGAAGTTGCGCGTAGAGATTAGTTTGCCAATTGACGGTGAAAAGGTCAAAGCAAATAATTGTCGCGGTGAGAATAGGGCGCAACCACATGGGCAGGTCAGCCCTAAATCGCCACAATAACCAGGTCAGGGTGAGGATTAAGGTTAAGAAACTGGCCGCGCTGAGTAAGCCATAAAAGGGATTCTCTGGTTTCCAGCCTGTATCATTCAGCCCATAAAATGACATGCCGACTAATAATAACCCTAATAAAATTAAATATTGAGTATTGCTAATTAGCTGACGGCTGACACGCTGATTGCTGACTGACTGATAGCCATATCCTACCAAAACGCATAAGCTAAAAGTGGTGGCAAAGGCCCAGCGTTCTTGGCCGCGAAACATGGAAAAACCTGGCATGGCGAGATAAAGTGGGCTGTATAAAAAGGTGTTGCCGCCAAAGGAAATCAGCAAGGTGATGGCGGCCATGACCGCCCAAAATCTAATTTGGCGGGGCTGTTCATGGCGAGTGAAAGGAATCGT
>JAIFLK010000315.1 GCA_020049115.1 Chloroflexota bacterium
TCATTATGGATTCATGTTAGCCCTGCATGAGGAGGCCGCCGAATCCGCCTATCTCAGTGGTCATTTTGAACTGATGGATTTATTAGTTGAAGCGGTGCTTGAGCATGGAGAATCCATTTTGGACAAAATTAAGGTATATGAGGCGCGGATTTTAGCTTATATTGCCCAAAGTAAATACCAAATAGCTCTGCAAGTAGGCTTACCTGTATTGAAAGAGTTAATTGGTGTGCGTTTGCCCCAAAAACCTAATTACGGTCATTTAGGGTTAGGGTTTGCTCAAACCATGCTCATTTTGGGGCGGTACCATTATTTACAACAACATACCATTGAAGAATTAGTTAACTTACCCGAAATGACTGATCCTTACAAATTGGTTGCCATACAACTGATGAATATAATGGAAAGTGCCGCTTTTCTTACAAAACCTGAGTTATTTATATTAATTGTTTTGAAAAAAGTTGGCTTATCTATAAATTATGGTAATTCAAGTGCCTCAGCCGAGGCTTATGCAACATATGGTACGGTTTTGTGTGGGGCTATGAACGAGATTGAAGCAGGCTATCGCTTTGGTAATCTAGCTCTTAAGTTATTAGCCCAAAATCCCAGCTGGCAACAATATGGTAGCGGGGCCTATTTAGTCATCAATGTTTCTATTCGATTTTGGAAAGAACACCTTAGAAATACGTTAGCCACTGTATTAGAAGTTCTCCAAATTGCCTTAGTCGCGGGAAGATTAGATAATGCGGCTTATTTATTATTTGTTTATAGTTATCATGCTTATTTTAGTGGACATGAACTCTATGAACTTGAAAAAGAAATTACTAAGCATCATTTGATGATTGAGGAATATAAACAAGAATCAAATTTACGGCTACACCAAATTTATAAACAAACCATTTTTAATTTATTACACCAGAGTAACAACCCTGCCAAGTTTATGGCAGAGCAGTATGATGAGCAAGTTATGCTGCCGATGTATATTAATATAAATGATCAAACTGCTCTGGCTACTTTTTATATCCAAAAATTACTTTTAAGTTACTTATTCCAAAATTATCAGCAAGCCATCGAAAACGCGACCCAAGCTGAAAAATATTTAGAAGCGGTTATGGCAACGTATGTTATTCCTATATTCCATTTGTATGATTCGTTAGCGTGTTTAGCTTTATATCCCACGGTTGACCTAGCACAACAAAAGAAATGGCTCAAAAAAATAGCGGTTAATCAAAAGAAAATGAAAAAATGGGCTGACCACGCGCCCATGAACTTTTTACATAAGTTTTATTTGGTGGAGGCGGAACGAGCGCGCCTGGCTGATATTCTTTCGCCTAATATCCAAAAGGAAGGCGAAGCGAGAATTTTATATGACCAGGCGATTGCTTTGGCGCGGGAAAATGAATATTTGAATGAAGAAGCCTTGGGATATGAATTGGCAGGTAAATTTTATTTGGCTAAGGGACGGTCTCAACTGGCCCAAAATTATTTGCAGGAAGCTCATTATGCTTATCAGCGGTGGGGAGCCAAAACAAAAGTAACGGAGATGGAGGCGCAATATGGGCGTTTGTTAACTCCGCAGCCACTGAGTTTACCAAATCAAAAACGGGTTACACCGGCGACGTTCTCGCAAAATGATGCCATTTCCCAAAAATTGGATGTTTATAGCTTACTCAAAGCCTCAGAAACGCTGGCGGGTGAAATTGTTCTGACTAAATTGCTGGAAAAGATGATGCGGGTGATTATTGAAAACGCTGGGGCGCAACGGGGCTTTCTGTTATTAGAACGGGCGGGGCAGGAGCCGAGCGAAGTGGTGGAATGGGTCATTGAAGCCGAAGGTAGTATTGATAAAAAGCAGATTAAAATAAGGCCCGCCATGCCGATGGTCGGGGCGCATGGGGTGTCACCTGTGCCAAGCAGCATTATTAACTATGTGGCGCGCTCTCAAGAGCCAGTGGTGTTAAATAATGCCAGCCGTGAGGGTGCATTTACCCAAGATAGCTATATTATTGCCCAACAACCCCAATCTGTTTTATGTACGCCCTTAATTAATCAAGGCAAAGTGGTTGGGATTGTCTATTTAGAAAATAATTTAACCACCGATGCGTTTACCTCAGACCGCTTAGAAATACTTAACTTATTGTCGTCTCAAGCGGCAGTCTCGATTCAAAATGCGCGGCTTTATACTAACTTACATGCCAATGAAAGGAAATATCGGGCCTTATTTGAAGATTCTAAAGACGTTATTTTTATTATCAATACGACGGGGCAAATCATTGATGTTAGTCCCGCCTGTGAAAGTTTATGGGGCTATCCCCGTGCCACCATGCGGGAGATGAATTTATTAGCGGTGCTAGTGCAAGAGGATGACCATTTACGTTTTTTAATGGCGATAGATGAATCGGGTTCAGTGAAAGATTTTCCTATTTCTTTTCAACATCGAGATGGGAGTAAGCGTGATTGTTTAATTACGGCAACGGTGCGGCAAAGTAATGAGGGTTTAATTTTTGGTTACCAGGGGATTATTCGAGATGTTACGGAGCATAAACGGGCGGAACAAGAACGCATGTTGCTCTTATCCATTCAGCGTGAATTGGGCATTGCTCAGGAAATTCAGGATAGTCTTTTGCCCCCAGCTAATCCGCATTGGCCTGATATTAATTTAGCCTGTTATACCATGTCGGCTCGTGAAGTTGGCGGAGATTTTTATGTTTACCATACGGCGCATCAAGTAGAGACAGGGCATGCCCTGTCTTTGCCCCCCCGTAAGACGGGTCCATTGAGTTCAGCCTCTCAGGTGAGCAATACGCCGAGGCCGCGTAGCTTGACTCCTGCCCCTATTTCTATTACGGCCATCGAGTCGCCGATCTATGCGATTGCGGTGGGGGATGTTTCTGGTAAAGGGGTGCCAGCCTCGTTACTCATGGCGGTCAGTTTGGCCTCATTTCGGGCGATTGTGGAACAGAATTTATCGCCCGGTGAATTATTACGGCAAATGGATAAGGCCATTGCCAATTACACCCATACTACCCATCAGAATTGTGCTTTGGTTTGTATTCAGATTGAATTAAGCCCAACTGATGAGGCTTTTGCGGCTAATTATGCGGTGTTGCGGGCCGCGAATGCGGGCTGTGTCACGCCCATTGTTAAATATGCCGATGGCAGTGTGGAATGGGTTGAGGTTGGCGGCATGCCGTTAGGAGTTGGTTTGGGGGCGCAATTTGGTTATCAGGAAATGACGTTGGGGTTGGCTAAAGGGGATTTAATTGTCTTAACCAGTGATGGGGTGGTGGAAGCTAATAATGTTCAAGGGGAAATGTTTGGCTTTGACCGTTTACAACAAGTGGTATTAAACGGGCCTCAAGAGAGTGTGGAGGCCATGCTGGAGCATGTTAAGCAAGCGGTAACGGCTTTTGTAGGTGAACGTGAGCCACATGATGATTTGACAATTGTGGTGGTTAAGATTTAATAGGCATATAACAGCGAAAGGGGTGAATTTAACGGATAAAAATCCGTTAAATTCACCCCTTTCGTCGTTATAAGAGAGAATATTATTTGTGTAATTTTAAGTAGCGCGCTAGGGCTTCTACGGCGAGGGCCGTCGTTAGTTCTTCTGAGCCGTAGTAGGATACGCTGTCATTAAACATAGATCCTTGTAACCATGAACCATTAGCCTGTTGACTTGTTAGTAGATAGTGTATTGCTTTATCTAAAGCAGCACCTTGATAGTCAAAATTCAACAAGGTGCAGATAGCAAATGTGGTATTCATATCCCCACCAAAATCTCCGAGCATAGTTTGTTGCGCTAAAATTCTATCAGTGATAGGCTTTTTTATTTTTACTAAAGAGGGCGCGCTATGAAAGTAGGCTCTGGAGATGATATATTGTATGGCAAATACGTTGTGTAAATAAAGGCTACAACTATGTTCTTGGGACGTGAGACCCACCTGCACTAAATAATCTATGATGGGCTGGGTATGCTCATTTTCACCTAAGTAGAGGAGGGTATTTGCATTAGTAACACAACAAATATTGTCAGCCCCATTTACAAAGATCATATATAAAAAAGTTTCTGGTTTGACAATTCGTTTAATTTCAACCAATATTTCACTAGGTAAAGTAGAGCGTGGGAGAAACCAGGTAAATAATAGCCCATTATTTGCTTTATTGGCTAAAAGCATGTTGATATTAGACGGAAAATTTATTTGATTCTGTTTCAAAACAAAAGCGATACAGCAGGTATCATCAACATCTGGTGGAAATAAAAGATGATTTTTTTCATTACGAGATGAACAATATCGCCATAATCCTGCTCCTTCCATTTCTGATAGCAAAAAATTAATACCTTTAGTCGTCAACGCTGTTATTTTTGGGTTAGCCCAAAAACTGAGGGAGTATAGCACAAAACTAGTAATATAAGGGGAACTATCAAATATTCCCTCGCCCATGGTTTCATGGGGTGAGGCGTAGGTTTTAAATTCACCATACGGCAGTTGACTTTCGTGTAGGAAATCTATGGCTTTGTTAATTGCTTGTTCAATTGGGTCAGGGTTGATGGGAACTAACATTTTAACTTGCTCCTTTAAGCATTTTTCCTAGCTAAACAACGTTCTACGGTAAAGTAACGGTTTAACCAGGCATCATAAAGTGACTTAAGTTGTTTTTTCCACAAGGCCATTTCAGGTGGAAATTGATGCCCAGTGGATTCTTGTAATAAGAAAGTTAAGTAGGAACGCTTTAGGGCCTGAGCATTTTCTAACATGGCCTCACCAAAATCAACGAACTCAACAATTTCTAAACCTGCTGCTTGTATTAATTGGCTGTAGCTGGAGCGAGTTTCTAAACTTACCATGACCCAATTATCACAAATGGGTTGGATAAAAGTTTGATAGTCGCTGGCTGAAATATTATCTTGCGCCAACCAGTCATTGAAGGCGAAATATCCCCCTGGCTTTAAAATACGATATGTTTCACGAATAAATTGCGCGCGGTCACTGAAATGACAGGCTGCTTCCATGCTAAATACCACATCAACCGAGTTATCGGGGAAGGGTAAATGAATGGAACAATCAGCATATTCAAACTGAACTTGTGTTTGTAGTTCTGCGGTAGCGGTTTTGGCCTGAGCTAATTCAATTTGATGTTGACTGATGGTTAAACCAACGACTTTACACCCATATATTCGAGCTAGATCTAATGCTGGGCCGCCAACGCCACAACCTGCGTCTACCACTAAGCTGTCGGGTTGAATGTTTGTAGGGCTAATAACGGCATGGGTCATCCGTTTGAGCGTTTGTTTTAGCTGGTTTTCATCTTCGCCTGGCTCAAACAAGCCAAAGTGAATATCTTCACTATCCCAATATTCTAAATAGAAGGGTTCTGTTTGGTCATTAAAGTATTGCCCTACTTGTTGTCCATGTGATGCTGTGGTCATGAGTAATGTTTCCTTTTAATTTATACTAACGTAACTAAACGTAGTTCACTCGTGTAGTGATTATCTTGATTATCAGTGAGCCATAATTGGTCAAAATTAGGGTACATTTCGGTTATATGGATAACCGTATTTGTGGCTTTAACACTACGCCGCGCCGCCCTGGCCAAAACATCTAATGATAAAGGGCTATGAAAATCAACAAAAAATGGCTTGGGTTCAGTGGGCATAGCCACAAAAATAAAGCGCGGCAGTTGGTGAGTTTGTCGCCATTGTTGGGCCGCCAAAAATTGTTCAGGTCGGGTGAGAATTTCAGTCCAACTAATTTGAGCTAATTCGAAATTCCAGCGTTCTCGCGAAATCACTAGCCTATCAAAACTAATACGTGGGACATGAGGCAATGAGGGCATGATGGAGGGAAAGTTTAAGCACAAATTAGAGAGGGTATAGCCGAAAAAGTCAATAATCTCAAAACTATGACGATTATCACGAGTTCGTATTTGTAACCCACTAGCTGTTTGCTCCACGACTAATTCGCCTAACGTAACGGTTGGTTGATGGGCATATTTTGAAGCGGTGGTATCATAAGCAAACCAAATATCATGGGAGGCAGTTAAGGCAATGGCGTAACGTGCTGTATTCCAATCTTTTGAGGGAATGGGAATGATACATGGCTGGGGTAAATCCAATTGGCGGGCTTGCGCTAGCTCACTTGGGTTAGGGTGTTGTGATGCAAATAAGGTACGGACGAGATTATTAAATAAATGTAATTCGCCCAAAACCAAGTCATAATTTCCTTGTTGAATCGCGGCCTGGTTTGAGGCCGCGACCATAACATCAGGCGAGCAATAACGGGCTAATTGCCAGCCTGCATGAGGGGCATGAAACGTTTTTTTTACTGATGTTTCTAAATCAATATAACAATAATGGAGTGAGTTCGTATCAGCGTTTGCCGCTATATTGAGTATATTAGCCCATTTTTGGCTGAGTTCTTGAGTCGCTTGACGTAATAAAGGGTTATCACTGTTTTGGAGTAAGGACGTGGCTTGGACAGAAAAGCTATAAAAATCAACGGTAGATGAGCCAATGGTCTGAGTTAAGGTTTCGTAAATTTCAGTCAATGCAGGTAAATATAATTCAGCGACACGGTAAGTAAACCAGCGCGCACTAGTTAGTAATAAACCTAACGGTGGGCCTAATTGACTAAGAATATCTCTGCCTAAAGTAAGTTCGAGGTTTCGCCTACATTCTTCATAAACTAAGGTACGCCCCGCATAGTATTGCCCTGGGTTACGGGTAGACGATTGGTCAGTGAGTTGGGTGAAAGTAGATTCTAATTCTTCTAAAGCTACATGGAGGGCTTGAGGTTGCCCCACCGATTGTTGGATTTTTTGGACTATGGTTTCTAGTTGTTGTAATGAAGCTAAAGCGTTATTTTGTAGGAGTTCATCAGTCACTTGGGCTAGTTGATGGCGTAATGATTTTTCTGGGTTTAAAGCCAAGGGAATAGCTATTCCCCATTCTAAAATGCCCCACTTAACCCACTGATTAAGCAACTCATAACATTCTTTTTCAGTCAAATTAAATTCAATAGTGGCTTGTTTGGCAATGGCTTGGGCGGTATGTTGCCCATCACACCATAAGAGGACTTGCTGTTGTATGGCTGTTAAAGGGAAACTACTTTGGACTAATGGGGGTAATTTGCCATCGCGTAACCATGCCGCAATAATAGGGAGATGAACTATTTTGTTTTCTATGTAAAAAAACGGGAGGGGACGAGGACAAAGATAGGGGCGTAAATTGGTTTGTTGGTTAAGGGTATTAGCTAAAGCCTCAATACTCCAGTGTTCAAAATAAAGTTGGCGTTGAGTGAGTAACGTCTCTCCATGGTGGTAGGTCATGGTGGTTTCTGTTTGACAGAATTGCCCCCACCCCATTGGGCCAAAAAA
>JAIFLK010000274.1 GCA_020049115.1 Chloroflexota bacterium
ATGCGGAGGCGTTGGCGGAGGTGGTCAAATTGCCCTTTGATTATTTTGATGAAAGTTACTCTACCGTAACGGCGCAGCAATATTTAAACAGTAGCAAACGGGCTAAAACGCCGATTGATGCGGCGGCGGCGGCGGTGATTTTGCAAAGTTATTTGGACAAAAAGAGTGATGAGTGATGAATTATGAGTTATGAGTTGATTTTTCTCACTTCTCATTTCTTACTAATCATTTCCCCTATCATCGCCCGTTCATCCTCTAACGTGGTGATTTGCCCATCTAAACGGGCGACGCGCAATTGCCCCAAAATCTGCCCATAAAGGGGGCCGCGGGGCAACTTGAACTCGGCCATGAGGCGTGTGCCATCAAAGATAGGCTTCACATGCTGTAACTCCGTCTCAAAACGGACGAGTTGCGCCCGTATTTTTTCTTCACCTAACCAAGCAATCAACCGAGCATCAAATGACGTTAGTTCTAACAATTGATATAAGTGACTAGCCCGCGTCGCGGCCATAATTTCATCGGCCTGGTCACGAATGAGGCGAGATTGTTGGATAATCTTACGGTCACTGGTGCGTAAATTGAGTCGCTCTAAAATGGCGATTTGGGCGGATTCGCTGAGGCGGAAGAGCATGAGGCCGAGATAGTGCAGGGGGGAGTAGGGAGTAGGGAGTAGGGAGTAGGGAGTAGGTAAGAAATGAGAAGTGAGAAGTGAGAGGTGAGAATCTAACCAATCGTCCATGACTAAATCGGGGTGGATGGCGGCGAGAATGCCGAGTTGTTGTAATTGTTGCAAAGCAGGGGCGGGTTGATGTTCCTTAAAAATTAATTCCAATTCATGCCAAATCCGTTCCGCACTCACACGGTCAAGCAGGTCGAGGGCGTTGGTCAATAACTCGGCGGTGCGCTCTTCAAGGCGAAAATTAAGCCGCGCCAATAGCCGCGCCGCCCGTAACATGCGGGTGGGGTCTTCCACAAAACTGAGGCTGTGCAACACCCGAATTAAACCTGCCGTCAGGTCATTTTGCCCACCATAAAAATCCAGCAAATCGCCAACATGTTTGGTGTGTGTAGCCGACAAGCCCATGGCCAACGTGTTAATGGTGAAATCTCGGCGGTGCAAATCATGGCGAATCGAACTCCGTTCCACTTCGGGCAGGGCGGAAGGGTGGCGATAAAATTCGGTGCGTGCCGTGACAAAATCTAACGAAGTCAGTTTAATCGTACCCGCCGCATTAAACGCAATCGGCTCAGTCAGCAACCATTTTGCCGTGCCAAAGCGTTGATGAGCATGGACGCGCCCACCATATTTTTGCTGCAACGCCTCCGCCAACGCAATGGCATTGCCCTCCACCACCAAATCCAAATCAAAGCGCGGGCTAATTTGCGCGGCCATAGTGGGCGACATCATGAGTAATAAATCGCGCACAAAACCACCAACTAAATAAAGGGTATCATGTTGTTGCGCCGCAATGTGGCCTGCATCTTGCAATAAATTAAAAAGTTGAGGCGAGATATGTTGCGCCAAAGCTGTCGCTAAATTAAGCGGCGCCGCGTGAGTGGCATCAGTAGATTGCCGTAAATTAAGCAAATCCGTGCGGGTGACAATGCCCATAATCTCACCATTATCGGGGCTAATCACTGGCACTTGTCCAATCCGTTGCTCTACCATCAGGGCGCGCACCGCCTCCAAACCGTCATGGGGCTGCACATAAAATTCACCTTTCGTCATAAATTGATAAATCGGCGCGCCATCTAGCTGATGACGGCGGGCTTTATCCACCTCACGGCGGGATAACATGCCGACAATTTTGCCCGTCTCCGCCATGACGGGAAAGCCCTCATGCCCATACCAATCCATCATCTGCGCGGCATAACGAATTGTGTCGGTTGGGGCAAGCGTATGCACCCCTTTAGACATAATTTGCCCCACCGTGACCGCAGGTTGCACCACCTCATGCAGGGCTTGTAATAAATTTAAGCGAGTTTCAGTCAATGTACGATACCGCATGGCCGCCGCCGCCGCCCGTTGATGCCCACCACCGCCCAACTTCTCGGCAATGCGCCCCACATCCACCTCATGGGTGGTGGAGCGCGCCACCAATTGAATATGGTCAACCATCTTAACCATGAGAAACAATGCGGCAGGGCTGTATAAATCACGCAAACGGTGAGCAATGCCGCTAATTTCGGCCACATGGTGGTCTACCTCAGCCATTGCCAAAATGATGGTTTGCCCATGAATAAGGTGCGTTTCCAAGTGATTGACCAATTCTTCATAAAGCGCAACTTGGTCAGGGTTCATGGCATAATTAAGATAACTTCGCACCAAATCAAGCTGGGCATGGTGTTTATCCAACAGCCACGCCGCCGCATATAAATCGCGGGCGGTGGTGCTGGCGTAAGTTAATGAACCTGTATCTTCATAAATTCCTAACAATAATAACGTAGCCTCTAACGGCGAGAGGCGTGTGCCGAGGTCGCGCAATTGCTCCACCAACAACGTGGAGACAGCGCCCGCGTCGGTCAAACTGAGAACCGCGCCAGGCGGAATATTGGGCGAAAGTTCATGGTGGTCTATAATATGAATGGCAACGTTGGGGCTGAGGTTTTTGAGTTGCGGCGGGTGTTGGGTGTCAACAATGGTGAGGCGGGTGATGAGGTCATGGCTCAATTCATTGGCATGAATGAAAGGCAGTTGATTTTCATACAACGTAATAAAGTCACGCACATTACGGTTTATGGTGAAGGGCAATAGGGGTATGGCTTCGGGATAGAGCCGATGCGCGCCTAATAATGAGGCAATCGCATCAAAATCGGCGTTGGCGTGGGTAACAATGAGGTGCATGGGGGAATGGTCATTTGTCCTTTGTCATTGGTCATTTGTGGAAAAACCAATGACAAATGACAAATGACAAATGACAAATGAGTGTATCACTGCGGGCGGCGCGGCCTGATGATGATGTAATTTTGGCGCGGTTATGGGTGCAAACGTTTCCCGATAAATTTGGCCCGTTATTGGGACGTAAGGCGGAAGGAATTATTACCGATTGGTTCAGGTTGAGCCAACGCCACATGGAAACAACAACGGTAGCGGAAATTGACGGCGTGGCGGTGGGTTACATTGTATTGCATACCCCAACGACCCCTGCGTTGGAAGATGAAGAAATATTCTGGCAAGCGTTACGGTTGCATTATACATGGTGGGGCGCGGGTTGGCGGATTTTGCTGTTAAGCTGGCTGGATAGCGATTACCCGATGGGACGCAATGAGATATATATTGAAATGGTCGGCGTTGACCCCGCCTGGCGCGGGCAGGGCATTGCCACAGAATTACTGGCCTACGCCGAGTCGGTGGCGCGAGAGGAACGGGCTAAGGCGGTCAGTTTGTCAGTTTTATGTAATAATCAAACGGCGATTCGGCTGTATCAAAAGCATGGTTTCGAGATTATGCAGACGCAACGCAATTTTGTATTGAGACTTATTACAGGTGAGGCGGGCTATCATGAGATGGTGAAAGGGGTAGAAGGTAGAAGGTAGGAGGTAGAATGAGTCATCATTTCACCTATATCAGCCAATCTTCTAACATTAAACCATCAATCTGGGCAAAATGTTTGGTATTATTTGTTACCAAAATTGCTTTATTCGCCATAGCGACTGAAGCAATTAACAAATCCATTTCGCCCGTAGGACGACCTTTGCGCCGTAATTCCAAGCGAATCTGACTGTAAATATCAGCACTTGCCTGGTCAAACTCAACCAAGTCAATAATTGTTACAAACTGCTCTAACCGTGCTAAATTCTCTGATACTTTACTAGAGGCTCTTGCTCCATAGCGCAATTCAGCTAACACCAGTGTACTCATACCCACATCAGGCAGATGTGCTTTCAAACGGTCTGCAACGATATGGTTGCCATTTAGATAAGCAATGACGATATTTGTGTCAAGATGTCGCATCAAACGATACCTCTCGTAATGCAGGAAGATGGCGTTTTTGTTCAATTTCCACAAAAATGGCTGTTAAACTACTGTCATTAGCCCAACTTCCACACAGTTGGTCAACTAACTGTCGTTTTTGTCCCAAAGTTAAAGGTTTGGGAATATTACTATTACCCCTTGCTTGCAACACCACCTTAAAATCAAATGGCGGCAAACCCGCGAGGGCTGCGGCCTGATTTAATGGCACTAAAGCCGCTTGATAGAGTTCAATCGCCATGAGTAACCGATGTTCAGGGTAGGTGCGGAGGAATAAGGTAAAGGATTCTTGCAAAATGGCCTCGCGGCTAGGGTAGCTGCCTGACCGCACGAGGGCAGCGATACCTTTTTCCATGAGGTTGGTATCAACAAACGTTGAATTTACGGACATAATAGACCTCCTTTTCTTCATTATAGTATTAAGCTAAATAAACAGTTTTACACCCCTAAAGGTTCGTCTTTTAACCCAATTTGCGCCTCAATGACGCGCCTGACAAAGCGAAACATGCGGAAAATTTGCATAATGTCATCGGAACTGGCGCGCAAGGCTTCACTGACGGCATACTCATGCCCGTCAACCACCACAAAAAAATAATTACGCCCCACCACATAACAGCCATATAACGGAAACTTGCCCTCATTTTGCTGTTGCGCCACCAACATTTCAATGAGTAACTGCCCTAATGGGTCATTGTCCCGTTTGCGCTCTTGCTTATATTCATGTAAAAAAAAGAAAGGTTGGGCTGGATGTTGTAATCCTTGCGCGACCACAAAATCTACCACCCCATTCACTTCCCATTCGCCAATCGTGGCCGCAAATTTGCGTTGGGTGAAAATTTTGTAATGTTCACTATAAAAACGCACTAGCTCAAGCAATTGGCTGATGAATAACAGTTTTAATTCATCTTCATTCCATGTTTCCACATACAGAAAAAGTCGTTCTTTCAATTCATTAAGCTTGTCCATTTCCGTCGCGGTGATGGGTTCATCACAAGCTAACCAGGTCTCTAACAAGGCAAAATTCTTGTAATGCCGCTTATAGCCAAACTCTTTGTGAATTTGCTCAAATTCCCAATCCTCAAATTTACGTTTTTTCATCTTAACCTCCCTGATATTACGACCCTTTAGGGTCAACTCACTCATCACCTAAATATCTAAAACTAAGCGTAATCCTTCTTCAACTTGCGCCAATAATTTAGAAGAAAGTACCCCGACTCGCTCGGTCAAAATCATTTTATCTATCGTAACGACTTGAGTTATATTAGCCACTGAGTCTTTGGGCAAACCCGTTGCCTTTTGCGGTAAAAGCACATTGCCTGTGGCTTGAGCCAAGTTTAAATTTGAGGTGATAACCACACCAATACAGGTAGCCAGCCGACTTTGATTGAAGTTATTGGCTTGCACAATTAAAATAGGTCGGCGATACCCTGGTTCTGAACCGATGGGGTCAGGTAAAGTCGCCCACCAAATTTCGCCCCGTTGAATTACCATGCTTCATCTCCCAGGGCTTGCTGCTGTAATTTAACCCAAACAGGGTCAAGGGCAGATGATTCGGTGCTATAAATTTGATTTAAGGTTTCAGTCACCTCATCATTCGTTGCAGATACTTTCATGAATCGGGCTTGTAAAATTTCCAACAACGCCTGTACCAATTGAAATAACTCAGCCAATGATAATTGTTTCGCCGTTTCAATCAGTAACGATACCCTCAGTTGATTTTTTTCTGTGACCATATCTTATCCTCGCACCATTAAAATAACCTGACTCGTTATTCTAGCGAACCCCCGCCCCATTACCAAATAGCCTAAGCATTGGGTTAAAACCCAATGCTCAAAGCCAAAACACGCTCAAGCGTGTTCCATGAACAGCCTGTGGTTTTAACCACAGGCAAAAAACGAACCTTTAGAGTCAACCCCTAATTCCTAATTCCTAATTCCTAATTGTCTTTTCAGCCTCTCCACCCGCGCCACCACCCCCGCATCAGAGTTCAACGCCCGCGCCTGCTGATAAGCCGACTCCGCCGCCGCCGCATCACCCAACCCCCACAACGCCAACGCCTTCGTATCCCACGCGTCATACAGCCCAGGCGTTTGGGCAATCAGGGCTTCCGCCTCACGTAAGGCCGACTCGAAGGAGGGGCGCACCTCAGACGGAGCCTGGTAACGGGCAATCAAGCCCCGTAACAACGCCACCACAAGGCCAAGTTAAGATAGTCTGTAAGGCTTCCGCTAACTCCCCGTCCATAATCTGGTGATCAGCTAACAAATCCTCAAAATTATATAACAATACAATCAAGGGTAAAGCGATGGCGGAGATTGCCGACTTAACAGACTTGCTGTATTAGTGTAGAGATTGGTAATATTTATCCAAAAAATATCGCAATCTCATGTAAGGTTCTTCATTATATGAAACCCCTCGTAAAAAATAATTCAAGGTAAATTGAAATTCTACATCTTTTCGCAATGTACCTCTAAAATTGGCAATGACATCACGGGCATCCCTTGAATCAGTTAAGGAACTTAAACAATCTTCTAAAATTGAACCGAAAAATTTATCAGCCAGTTTTTTTCTTTCTTCTGCTGTATTATGATTAGACTGATAATAAGCTAACTGTAATTCTTGATATAAAAGTTCAATTGCCACAATTATAGGCTGAGAAATATTGGGCTTTGACAAATCATTTTGATAAATTTGTTTCGCAGTTTGACAAATATGTATAAAATGCTTTAGTTGGGTTTGACGTAACCCAAAGGCTAACACCCCCCGTGTTACCCCACCTTGCAGAAACCCATCATCATAAGTCATCAAGTAAGACATAGTAAGCTCATCCGCCAGAGCATAACCGTCACCCCCTTCAATGAGACCCTGTATCATAAACTCACCCAAAAATCTAGGGGTCACGCGACGACATGGGCTTAAGGTACTCATGACATTTTGTAATTGTAGGGGAATATCTGAGATAATTTGATTGATTTGCTCATTTAAAATATGTTCTATGTCATGCCTATTGTAACTCAAAAAAGCATCCGGTTTCATTAGCCCTTCGCTATACTTTTCTAGTAGAGGCGCAATCGCGCCAGGGTGTCCACCACTTAAATACATGATGTGGGCTGAGAGATGTTTAAGCTCATCATTGGCGAGATAGCTAACCGATGAATCCGATGAAGTAACCCATTGTAATAAAATATCGTAAGAAAATAAGGATAATTTATGAACCTGAAAGGGTAATTGTTTAGTTAACGGCAAATCCTCATTTCTAGCTAAATATCGCCCCCCAATGATAACTCGCAAAGCATTGGGTTTTGACCGCAAATACTGGTCAGCTTGTAAACTACGATGTAACGTATTTATCAGTGATTCTATAC
>JAIFLK010000342.1 GCA_020049115.1 Chloroflexota bacterium
CGCGATTAAACGTAATAGATGGGCCGTCAATGAAACACGGCTCACATGGTTCAGGCCAATCTTGTACATCAGCATAGCTCAGGCCGTCTATGAGGAGTAAGATAACGGCTTGGTAATGTCGTTTTTGCACATCTTGAATAATGCGGTTAGCCACCTGACGATGAGTTAATAGCCATTGTTTGGCTTGATTAACTCGTCGGGGGAGATGTAGATTTATTTCATGGCTACTAGGGCAGGTGAGTACCTCCATAGTTTTGAAACGGTGGCTTAAATTGGCCTCAAATTGGGTAATTAAAATGGGGTGTTCAGGCTGAGTCTCTACGCTATCTAATGACTCTACTAAAGTTTGTATATCGTCATAAAACGCTAGATTTTCAGGTAAACATAACGGGACTAAGGGATGAAAACGTCCCATGACAGGCGCGATTTGTAGGGCTTGGGTTAATTCATGTAAATTCATGGTCATTTTCCTAACATTAGCCTTTATAAGGTTTCAAACCTTATAAAGGCTTAAAATTTACAGGTGGATTTTTATTCCATTCTGACTCGTTCTATCAGCACTCGGAGTCGTTGTTTACCATGAAGTTGGCGTAAAATTGCCCAAAATTCATCTGCCGATAAGGGGCTATTTTGGCGCATGAGGCTTAAGTCGGCACTCCCTTGAGCAGGCAATAGCTCTAATAATTGCTCTTCCTCAGGGGTTAAATTGACCCATTGGCTGATTAGCTCTTGTAATGTTTTGACACCATGTTTCATATCAGGAAACTTTGAAATCACGGCTGATAGATGAGCTATTAAGGTTTGAAACTTTTGAGTCTCGTCACGAATATAGGCCAAATCATCTATTTGTGGCTTTAGTTCAGCTAGATTTTGTTGCTGTTGCTGCAATTCGGTTAATAATTTTTGGCTGGTAGTTTCAACTTCCATGCGCTTATCTGAATTTTTGAGGTCAGGATTTTGCCTAATGGAATAGATATTTCCTTCCATTTTAGCCAGCTCTTCGCTTAATTTAAGATAACGTTGTTGTAAAAACTGTTGTACTTCGTCATAAAGTCGCCGATAAATATCTTTGGGGTCAGCTAAGTTATAACGATACGGACTCCACAATTCATTACGCGGAAATTTTAACTGTTGACTCAAGGTGTGTTGGTAATTTTCCTGTAACTTCGTAAATGTATCAATTGCTTGCGTTTTGGCAGTACGCACAGTCTCAGCGATTTCGCGTAAACGGCTCTCAAACATGGCTGATTCAGACAAGGCTTTTTCCTTATAGGCACTCAAATGGCCTTTAACATCTGATGACAGTTGTTGAAATAATATCCGTTGTGGCGCAATAACCTCACCCAATTCTGAAATATCATTCGCCAAGATTGAACCCTGTTCGATTAAACGGCCCCACTGATTAAACTGAGTCAGTTCTTGGTCAAATTCCTCTGTTTTTTGGCGCCAGGGAGTAACCGATTGCTGGAGTTTTTGATAATTTTGCCGTAATGTTACTAACCGTTCAGGGGTTGGCTGACCTGATTTTAACTGATTAAGGA
Source organism: Chloroflexota bacterium (assembly GCA_020049115.1). GTDB lineage: Bacteria > Chloroflexota > Anaerolineae > 4572-78 > J111 > JAIFLK01. Next base: position 1,542 of record JAIFLK010000342.1, read on the forward strand.
AGGTTTCTATCTCCTTTTGATACCTCTCTAAATCATGATTTAAGGTGGTATGTTTTTGTTTGAGACGATTACGCAAATCATCCACTTGGCCGACATATTCCACTGCACCTTTAATCTGGTTACTTAATTCTTTGCATGGTTTTAGTCGGGGGACACTTTGTTGTAAATGGGTCATATCTTTTGCTAATTCTTGGTGGCAATCTAGCATAAATTGGCTTAAACGCTCGCGGGATAATCTCACGCCACGCCTTAACTCAAAAGCCCGATTATTATCTAATCCAGGTCTATTCGCCACCAATGTAAAGATTTGGGTCGCTACTTTTTCCCAATCGCGCAATTGACTTTTATCTCCAAAGACGGTCAAAAGTAGGTTAATATCTTTTTGCCATGACTCCACTTCTCGCTGAATTTCATCAAAGTCAAGGGCTAAATTAACTTCCTGTCGAATTAAGCCCCGTTCTTTGTCTACGACTATCAAGCCTCGTTCCTGCATTAACGTAATAATTTCGGTGATTTCTTTTTCTCGGTAGCCCAAACGTTCAGCCCGTTCATAGACCCAATCTTTGGTGAGTGTTCGCACCTCATGACTTTGTTGCTTAATCATTACTTTTTGAGATTTAGTAGACAGTTCCAACCAATGTTTAATTTTCGATTCTAAATCGTGCAAGGTAAAACGGACAGAGCCTTTTTTCCCTTTATGAAAATCCCCTTCTAATTTTATTAGTTGCGAAAAATTATTCATTAAAGAATCTAGCCCTGTATTTTGCACGGTAAACAAATCGGCAATTTCTTCCTTTGACCCTTCAACGGCAATTTGGCCTTGTTTCTCAGGCATAGCCTCTAAATGTTTAATGGCATTACGATACTTGCCGAGTGAACTAGACCAGTTCGCCACTTGCATTAAGGTGATATATTCGGGATAAAGTTGCTCTAAAAGTTGCTGAGTGGCGACTTCTAACAACCGTTCTTGCGCGGCCTTCAGCAATTGCCCTATTTTTTCATTGAATAACAAGCGCATGGCATTATCCAATAATTCAGGCTGAAATTGTGAGGCAATCATGGCATCGTCGCTTTTGGGAATTAAATTTTTGCCCCGTTTTTCTTGGATAAATTCATGTAAGGCTAACAAGAGCATGGCAGTCAGTTTATAAGGTGAAATAATATCGCGGGTGGTTTGGTCTAAAGTGGGAGATAAACTGGCTTCATCTAAATACATCAGATTTAGCGTAAGTTTAACGAGACGATTCGCTTTATCAATTTCAACGGGTTCAGCCAATTGCCGACGGGTCGATTCGACAATATTAAGATGAGTCCTTAAACGAATTTGAATGGAAAAATCCCCTTCGGGTGTACCTTTAATCAATTCGTCCTCCCATAACAGTTGGAGGTGAACCCGACGTTCAGGATATTTACGGCTGTAACTCGCAAAATGCCCTTCAAGCGTCAGCCCCCGATTATGGGTTAAGGTAGAGTCAGAACGGGTTTCCGTGACCTTCCAGGAGGGATTGGGGAAAATTTTGGTTTTCAGTAAATCAAAAATCCCACGAATGGCGCGCCTTTGGCTGGTGTCGGTGTTTTCATCATATAAACGCCCAAACTCACGTAAAAGTTGTGATAACACATCTGTTTTAATATTAACTCTATCCAGCCCACGCAACGTAATGCCAGATTGTTTCACATCTCCTACTGAAATGAGTAAATCGCCCTGGGTACTTTGCATCAAATCATCAAAAGCCTGTAATAGACCTAAATTTTCTTGTTGTTTCCGCGTGATACCCTCATCAGGAAAAGCCGCAGCCCATTTAATGGCATGTTCATAGTTAAGCCGTCCTTTGACCAAACTATGGCCTAAGGCCTGATTGACCACCCGTTGAATCCGTTTGGAACTATTAAAGCTAATGCGTTCCGTAATAAAATCATCAATTAAGTGATAAGGGGTGTAAGCATCATCATGGGGACAGCCCAAATCCAAATAACGCTCAGTCATGGTTTTAAAGGTATTGATAATAGTTCGCGGCCCGTCAGCTAAATTGTCATGGGCATTCACACTGACCCGCATACAGATTTGCCCTAATGATTCTAACGTTTCTGGCGCAACGACTCGGTCACGATGGGGCAAAAAATCAAGCTCTTCGGCTAACCGAAACCATAAACGTTTAGGAAAGTCGCGGTCATAAATTGAGCGTAAATCTAAACTGGCTTGTAATGCTCGTTGCACCAAATCGCCGCGCTGGTCACGTAATATATCCAAATCATGAGGTGGGATAACAAATAAAATACCGAGATGTAAATAACCCTTACGAGTAAGCAAACCACTAATGACATCAAATAACGGGCTTATGGGGTCGCGTACGCCTGTTTTTATGGACGGGTCAAGATATTGTTGTAACTCATCGGCCAGAATCAGCACCCCTTCAAACCCTCCTGCTTTAGCTAAACGAGTGGCTTCCTCAAAAAAACGGATATAATCAGCTTCATTAAGTTCTAAGATTTGCGATTTATCCGTAATTAAACGATATGCTGCGGCCTTATCAATATTATATTCCTTTGCCAATGTCGTTGCATTACGTTCAATGAGAGAATTATAAAGGGATTCAGCCTCAGTGATGAGTGGCGACCCAGGCCGAGTTCGTTGCAATTCATAGCGTAACCAACCGTAAGTAGCTGTGATTAAATCAGAAAGTTGGGTCATGCGAAAGGGTGGCACAGCCAACAAATTAGCTTGCTTCGCTTGCTGCCACAAATATAACGCGGTACTGGTTTTGCCATAACCATATTCAGCCGTAATATAGCCGCGAACAGCCCCCGCGTCTTTAATGCCACGAATAACCTGACGGGCAAAATTTAAGACTGAACGTTCTTCATGGGCTTGCTGCCCTAGGGGAACATAGCCTCGGACATGACGTGTATAGGTACTATCCACAATTTCGGCACGGTTGAGCAAATCAACCGCATGTTGGGTCTGGATAATTTCTTCTTTAACTAAAATTAATTCTAATCCACTGGTGTTCATGAGTAACTCCTAGCAATGAGTTTATAAAGTTGAGGTCAAAAGTTGCCAAAAATTATGAGGTTGGTCTAAAGGAGCAGTAGGCAAAAGCCATTGCGTCCATTGTTGTTGTACCCAAACCAGGTCAGCAGGGGTTGGCGAAGCTAATTCAATTTTTGTCCAGCCCCCAGGCAATGGGCGTGGGCTAATAAATAGGGTACGTGAAATTTGCCGTAGTTGAATTTCAGCCAATAACTCCCGTTGGCTTAATTCATCAAACGGAACTTGGTCTATAATTACAATATTACTTTTGTTAATTGTGTCCGCTTTAAACCGACGAGGGCTACTATAAAAGGTCGCCCCATGCTGTTTAGCTAACACCCATCCCATGAAAGTTTTACCACTTCCCACAGGGCCAGCGAGATTCAACCGTTTAGGACTTCGCCAAGCATGGAGAATAGACGTTAAGGTCATTTGTTGAGTCGGCGTTAACATGGACTCATTGACCTGCATTTTGAGGTGGTTAATAAGTTGCAATAGTTTACTCATAATAAATCCACTAACTCAGGCCACTTTAAAAAGCGTACAAAACGACCATAAACACCTGCGCTTGTGCCAGGTAAAATAACTTTTGAATATTTAGGTAAAACCCAATCTAGGACACTATCAATGGTATTAGGTTCAAGTAAACAAAGCTGACAAATTAATTCCCGTCTCGTAGGAGTCAGTAAAAAATCAATGCCGACTTCCCCCTCAGTTTGTTGCGCGACCCATCCCATAGCTAGTAATAATAATTCAGGTGGGCAAAAATGACGGCGAGAGAAGGTATTTGTTTTTTCATCAATTACAGGTGGGTTTAGGGCATCTAACCAAATACGAACCCCGCGAATACTTTTATTACTAAATGATACTTGGCTAAAACTGTAACCAGGCACTTCTGAAAAAATGACTGAGGTATTATTATTTATTTCCTCAGCGATTTGACTCGCGGTATCTACCACATCTACTTGATTATATTTCCAATAAGTATCTACCACTTGGCGATAACTCCATAAAGGAGTATTTTGTTCAGGGTGAGCAGACTGCCATGAAGTGTACAATAAATAATGAACAATTTCAGCTTGTATAGTTGGCTTAAGTTGTACCAATATTTTCCCTATATCAGACAAAGCAAATTTACCTTGCTGATTTTTTTCTAGTAAACCAATCCACTCGGCTAAATTATTCATTTGTTTAGCCGCACTTAACCCTAAATCTTTGGTAAAAGCCCGTAAGTCTTCTATCGTATCAAAGGTTAAATCTTGCTCAAACATGACTCGGAACAAGGGAAGTAAATTTTGCGGCGAGCCTTCGGTGTAAATATGAAAGGTTAATTTATCGGACTTAGCCATTTTTCAAACTCCTGTCGGTATTTAGGTGAACCATGAACATATACTTTTTGGATAAAAGACAAGTCTTGGTCATTAACACGGTCAATCGTTTCCTGCATACAAATCAAATTATGCACCGCGCGATACAGTTTATGTTGTTGTAAATTTTCAACACATTCACAAAAAGGGCAGCTATGTTCAGTGAAATTACGTAACTTCACAAAATCCTCAATCCTAATGCCGCGATGCATGGCCGCAGAACCATTACGGTGAGTAATGTTATAAGAACGACTAAACGGTAAAAAAATCTGCCCAAAACCAGCCGATTTTAACCATGAGGAGGAATCAAAAGACGCGGCCCCTGAGCCATAAATCATGGCGATTAATGCAGGAACGCCGATGCCAAAAAAATGGACGGTGGCATTTTCCCTTTTTGCCATATCCACCACATATTTAGCTAAATTAACAGCCTTATCCGTTGCCACATTGGTTTGGCTATTTTCACCCACTGTCCCAAAACTGCCGAAACCAATTTTTTTAATCCCCAATTGGAAATAAGTATTTAGGCATATTTCAACTTGAGCAATCGAATGGCCTTGTACCACGCCCATGGCTTTGGGTTTAAGTTCATCGGGCATTTCTAAATAGAATAGCCGACTATATTTAGCTGTTTCCTCAACTTTATGTTGGACTAAATCAGGCGCATCTTGGGACGTTGGCACATAATCAGGCAGAGTATAAATATCAGCCCAATGATTTTGACGATAAAATTGCAACAACGGGTAATATAACTCTTGATAGGTTATTCGCCCTGTTTGTACATAATAGCCCCCACTATCAAACATAACGGTTGTGGGTTGCTGTTCTTTTAAGTTCCGAATGAGTTGTAAAGAACTTTTTGAGGCAAACAAAGGTGTAATTAAAATTTGAGCTAACGGGTTAACCTGAACCTCATGGTCAGCCAATAGCTTTTGAATTTTACGAATGTCACCAGGATTAATTGAGATAGATGTAAAGAACTTTAATTGTTTTACCATAAATCCATTTCGCTAAAACTAAATTCTTCCTCTGAATCAGTTGATTCATCAGGTAAAAACTCAGGCATAATCGCCCATTGCCGACTTAATTGTAAGCCCAAAGTGGTTAACTGATATTGCTTCCCATAAAGTGACCGTTGGGTAGCCCCTAATCCTGTCAATAAATTAAGCCGATTGTTCACATCATTAAGCCCTTCAAGATGTAAATTAACAAAATGGTTGGCAAAATCAGCCGCGTTACCAGGCTGATACGTTTGCAAAACCCACCAAAATTCGGGCATTTTTACTAAACGGCGATTTAAGGTTACAAGACAATATTCACGTAAAGCCATTAAATCCAGGTCAGGTAAGTTACTGTAAATAAC
>JAIFLK010000287.1 GCA_020049115.1 Chloroflexota bacterium
TGTTGATAACTAACACTCAGGCTAAACTCGCCCTGCCCCACTAACGCCAGCAACATGCCCCATAGCCATAGTTTTTTATGTTGCCAAAAAATACGGAATGAATCGGTAATAATATTAGCGTAGTTCATGAGAATTTTGTGGAGTGCAAACCTAATAAAGGTTCGTTATCTAGCCATTATAAGGCTTAAAGCCTTATAATGGCTGACCATTACCGAAATAAATTCCGAACCTTCATTAGGTTTGCACTCCGTAATTAAAAGCCCGACTCTGCAAAGACGGGCGCGAGTAAATTATCGACAGGGACATAATCATCGGTCATGATGATGAGAGATTTTTGTTGCAAATAATTATCTAATTTCGATTATCTAATTTCGTTTGACTTAAAAATTGCGTTTTCAATGGCAGTTCCCCCATGAGGTCATCCAGCGAGTTGGCGGAGGCCACAATCACCAACGTTTGCCGCTTTTTAGAGCCAAGCTCCTCCCCGCCCGCCGCCAGATAGACATGCGGGAAGGTCTGCCGTAAGGTATTGACATACGCCCGCATAAAATCCCCCTGCCGCCCATCAATAATATTCACCATGTAAATCCCCTGTGGCGTAAGATGCGCCGCCACCAACTGATTAAACTGCTGCGTGGTTAGATGATAAGGCACCGAAAAATCATTGAAGGCATCACCCACAATTAAGTCATATTTCGCAGAAGCGGCCAGTTCATGGATAAATTGACGGGCATCACCATTATGCGAAATAATCGTGGTATCGAGCGACAGCCCCAATTTTTCGTAAGCCACCACCGTCACGCCAGGGTCAATTTCCACCACTTCAATGTGACTGTCGGCATATTTGGCCTCCAGATAACGGGGAAAGGTGTAGCCCCCGCCACCAATGAATAACGCCGCCAGGTGTGGCTCAATCGGTGGCTCATGCGGAAAAAGAGTCGCCACCACATCGGCATAAATTTTTTCGTAATCGTAACGTAAATAGGTGGGGTCGGTCAAATCGACATAGCTATGCACCAAACGGTCAAGCGTCAACACGCGCACATTTTTGTTATCACTGTCAGTTCGCACCTTAATGCAAAAATAGTCGGTCTCACGTAAACAATTATTCGTCAGCCAGCCTTGAGATTGCATTACGACTGAACTAACAATAAATAACAGCACCATACCCACTGCCACCATCGTTGTTTTGCCCCGACTGCTCAAACCGAGTGCCGCGCCAATCAACAGCAAACAACCCGCCACCCCCCACACAATCAAGCGCGTGCCAAAGGTGCTTATCAGAAAAAAGCCCGTCATAAATGTTCCCACAATACTGCCCAACGTGCCTGCGGCAGAAATTAGCCCTACGACTCGCCCCGTTTGGCTCAAATCGGCCAGCGTCAATTTGACCACTATCGGGCTAATTGTGCCGAGAATGGTCGCGGGCAGCATGAAGACAATCGTAAATACCAGCAATACTTTTAACACTGTGGGCAAATTCCAGCTACCAATGCGGTCTACCCACATCACATTACCCAAAATCGTCACGGTGGCGAGGGCGGAGAGCATGAAAAACCAGGCCAACACCCGCCGACTCGCCCAACGGTCAGCAATTCTGCCGCCGAGATAATTGCCAAGACTTATCCCCGCCAAAATCACCCCGATAATACTCGTCCAGGTGTAGAGGCTCACGCCGACAATCGGGGCCATCATGCGCCCCGCGACGAGTTCTAACACTAAAATACAAAAATTAGAGAGAAAGACAATTGTAATAGCTGCCCATGCGGGCAGACGTTCAGAGGTAGTATCCATCGTAATATTACCAAATGGAGTGCAAACCTTTAGGTTTGCCTATAATGAGCAAACCTGAAGGTTTGCACTCCGTAACTTTTTAAGGTTTATCTGCTGTAATGAGTAAATAGTGCAACCAATCATGCCGCGCCAACCAGCGTAATAATAAGCCTGTGCCTAACAATTTGCCCCAGCTTAAGCGCGGCCAGATGAGCAGATAAGTTCGCGCATGTTGGGCAATAAAATGAGCAAAACCCGCGAATACATGGGCTTCAATCGGCTGAATTTGGATATTGACGAAGCCCACTTGTTCGAGTTGCTGCCGATACGCGGCGATGGAAAGCAAATTAGCGGGGGGAATGGCGGCCGCGAAAGCCGCGAGGTGCAACATGGCATAAGAGATATTATTACGGGGAAATTGCGCTAAGGCCAAATCGGTCAGGGCTAACCGTCCACCCGATTTTAAGAGTTGATAAGATTGGCGAAAAAATTGCTCGCGGGGCTGAAAGTGATAAGCACTGTCCAAAGCTAACACTTTATTAAAACTAGCTGAGGCAAAATGCTCTAGCTGAGTTGCCGAACCACACAAAACATTACACAGCAGATGACGCACTATTAAGCGTTGGCGCGCCACTTGCACCTGGGAGGCCAGGAGTTCTTGCCCCACTAAGTGTGTTATTCCGTAATGTTCGCGCCAAAAGAGCAACGACTCCCCCGCACCAAAAGCGAGGTCTAATACATGGTCAGTCGGTTGCAAATTGGCCGCGTCGCCCAATTGTTGAGCTAGTGCGGCGGCGGCTATTGGGTAACGCGTGGCGGTTGCCCAATAGCCGAGGTTGCCCCAACGAGTTTCACCTTGATTAAGCAGGGCATGGTCTAGGGCGTAGGGGTTGATTAGCATATTAAATTACATTGTGTTTAGTCATCTGATGACTTGAAGTCATCAGATGACTATTTGTAAGACTACATGTGGTGCAAGCCGTAATTGGCGGCCCCCCAGAGGGCGGCTTTGTCGTTGAGAATGACATAAACGGGAATGTGAGACAGCATGTCACCAAAGCGACCTTTGTTGACGAAGGCGGCCATGAAGCCACCCTCTTTGAGCTTGGGTAAAATTTTGGGCGGGATGCCGCCGCCGAGGTAAACGCCACCCGTTGCCATGACTTTGAGGGCGATATTACCCGCCTCATTGCCCAAAATAGAGACGAAGGTATTTAAGGTCGCTAAACATAATTCACATTCACCCGATAGCGCAGCCTGCACAATGACAGGCGCGACATCATCGGCAGCTTCGATGGCCGCAGTGATATGGGGTTGAACTTGGCTGGAACGAACTTCGCTGAGATAGGCGTAAATGTTGGGGATGCCCATGCTGCCTGAGCAAACGCGCTCATAACTGACGTGGTTAAAGCGATGCAATAAATACTCTAGCAGCCCAATTTGGATGGGATTGGTGGGGGCAAAGGAGGCATGGCCGCCCTCACATGGCACAGGATGATATGAGCCATTATTATAAATTAACAAGGCTTCGCCCAAGCCAGTGCCAGGCGCGACAATGGCTTTATTGCCAGAAAGACGACGCTCCAATGTGTCGCCATTGAGGGCGGCTAATTCATGGTTGGGTAAATAGGGTACGGCATAAGCCACTGACTCCAAATCATTCAGTAGCTTAACGGGGACATTGCCTAAGGCTTGCGTTAATAGTGGCTCGGTCATTTGCCAGGGGAGGTTCGTAATGTGGGCTTGGCCGTTTATGACGGGGCCAGCCACGCCAAAGACCGCTTTTGAGATTTTAACATCTGTATCAGCTAAAAATTTCAGGGCTACTGCTTCTAAACTGTTATGGTTGGCACTCTTGAAAGTGGCCTCTTGTTCTAATTTGAGACGGCCATTTTCCACTGAAAAGAGGGCCAGATTAACTTTTGTTCCACCTAAATCGCCGATGAGTAACATAACTTGTCCTTTGTGGTTGGTTAGTTGTTATTGGTTATTCGTCATTGGTTATTTGGACTGTTTCTCAGCCATTATAAGGCTTAAAGCCTTATAATGGCTATAAAACTAACGACAAATAACAAATGACTAAATTTATTGATTTTTAATAAGAGTCATAAACTCCAATTGGCTGTTACATGGCGTTTCGTCCGCAGCAGGTGTGAGGCGAACATAACTGCCGTCGGCATGCAGCAGCCGAGCTTGCACGTTATCTGCCAAAGAAGTATTCAGGGTAGTAATGACTTCTTGTTTTAGTTTGGGGTCTTCAATGGGAAAGAGTGTTTCAATGCGACGGTCTAAATTACGCTGCATTAAGTCAGCCGAGCCTAAGAAAACCTCTGGATTGCCGCCATTATGGAAATAATAGATGCGGGTATGCTCTAAAAAACGTCCGATAATACTTGTAACACGAATGTTATCACTTAAGCCAGGGATGCCAGGGCGCAAACCACAGACACTGCGCGCCACCATGCGAATTTGTACGCCCGCTTGAGAGGCACGGTAAAGATGCTTGATAAAAATGGGGTCAATGACCGCGTTCATTTTGAATAGTAATTTGGCGGGTTGGCCTTTTTGCGCCCAGGCAATTTCGCGGTCAATGAGATAGGTCAGGCCGCGCCGTAATGAACGGGGCGCAACCATAAATTTTTTGTAATCCTCTTTCTTGGAGTAGCCCGTCAAGGCATTAAATAAATCGGAAGCATCGGCCCCAAAATCAGGATTACAGGTAAATAGCCCCAAGTCGGTGTAAATATTGGCGGTAACGGCGTTATAATTACCTGTCGAAAGATGAACATATCGTCGCAAAACACCGTCCTCGTCACGACGGACGACTAAACAAATTTTGGAATGTGTTTTGAGGCTGGCAAAACCATATAACACATGGATGCCCACACTTTCCAACGCCTTCGCCCAACCAATATTACTTTCCTCATCAAAACGGGCTTTCAACTCCACCAAAGCCGAAACCTGTTTGCCATTTTCGCGCGCCTCCATGAGCGCGTCTACAACGGGTGAATTTTTCCCCGCGCGATAAAGGGTTTGTTTAATGGCTAAGACTCGTGGGTCAACCGCCGCCGCTTTGAGAAAATCAACCAATTGGCTAAAGGAGTGATAAGGGTGATGGAGCAGTAAATCACCTTGACGAATAATCTCAAAAAACTGGCTCGCGGTTGTTATATTTTTTAATCTTTGATGGTTAACCGCTTTATAAGGGGGGTATTTGAGGTCAGGTCGGTCTAGCTTCAGCAGTTCCATGAGACCATTCAAATTCAGCGGCCCATGACTTTCGTAGGTGTCCTCTGCGCCCACCTCAAAATTCTCCTCCAATAATTGCCGCACACTATCAGGAATCCCCACCACAATGTTAAAGCGAACCACGAAACCAAAATGGCGACGGCGTACTGTTTCTTCAATCACCTCTAACAAATCACTGGCCTCAGCCGATTCAATCTCATAATCGGCATTACGGGTGATGCGAAATTGGTGGACATCCACAATCTCATACCCTGGAAACAACGCGGTCAGGTTATGAGCAATCAAATCCTCTAACCAGACAAAACGGTGCGTATTATGGCTATCACTGGGTTTAGACCTAATGGAAACTAAACGCGGCAAGGTATCAGGGACTTTAATCCGTGCAAAATATTCGCGGCCCGTTTCGGGGTCTTTCACGATGACGGCGAGGTTTAAGATGAGGTTGGAAATATGGGGAAAAGGGCGGCCAGGGTCAGAAGCGAGCGGGGTTAAAATGGGATATATTTCATTTTTGAAATACTGCTCCACGGCTTCCCGTTGCTGTTTAGTTAATTCACGATATTTATGCAAATAAACCCCTGTCTCCGCTAATTCAGTTTGAATCGTTTCAAAACATTGGTTTATTTCAGACATGGTAGAGCGTACTTTTTTACGAATAGCCGCAAGTTGCTGCTTCGGAGTTAAACCATCGGCGGTCATTTTCGTAATGCCCGCCGCAATTTGTTGCTTAATCGCGGCCACCCGAATCATAAAGAACTCATCCATGTTAGAGGTAAAAATAGCCAAAAATTTAGCCCGTTCTAACAAAGGGTTAGTCGGATTCATGGCTTCTTCTAACACCCGATGATTAAATTCTAGTAGACTTATTTCGCGGTTAATGTATAGGGCAGGGTCATTTAAATCATAAATTTGCCCTGTGGGGGAACTTTTGGCTTCAGTTGAAGCCATAGTGGTCTCTGTCATAAAGAACGCCTCGATGCGTTTAGTTTTGGGGTAAAACTAGCTATTTAGCTAAAAATAGGCGTGAGTTAAGTTAACTCAACCTCTACTCCAAGTATAATTTAGCCTTAGCAACCTGTCAATCCATCTAGCCTGGGTTTTGGCCTGGCCGAGGGGTATGTTAGAATAAGCACGGTCAGAAATAGGAGTCGCAACGCTTCAGCTTTGCTCGTTTTTATACTGCATCCCAAATGAAAATGACACTTTTGGCGCAGGAGTCCGCAATCCTTTGCGGACAGCCCGCAAATAATTGCGGACTCCTACAGGTCATCATCAATGTGTAAGTCTCGAATGAAACGCAGTATAATGGCGCAAAGCTAAAGCGTTGCGACTCCCCTCGCGCAGTATATCCTGTTTATTTTTCTACCGTCTCATCATCGGGACCTGTTTTCTGCTTAGAACGCTCTGAAAAAATCAAAAACAGAAAAGTTAAAAAGCTCCCTGCCGCAATGCCCCCTGCCGTCGAGAAGTAATAAGACCAAAAATGGGGAATGTCCCCTAGCCCCATCAACAACGCGGGAATAATCGTCATGACCCCAATTGTAAAAGCCAGTAAAATACTGGAGGTAGCTGATAAATTGGGTAAAAAATAAGCAAAGAGGGCAAAAATAGCCACCCCCGTCGTTAATAACCCCACTTGCGTGAGCCAATAATTAATCGAAATTAAATTATTGGACCTATCCAAAATAGAAAGCACCAAAATTAATACCAAATAAAATAAAATAAACGCTATCCATGAAGACTTACCAAATGTAATATTCATCCGTCGCTCCCTTTAAATTTACGATGATTAGACCTCACAGATTTTTTAAACCTGTGAGGTCTAGTAAAATTGACCCTCATTCTATCATACTCACGCTGTAATGTCATGTGAGACCATGTCAGACAACAAATTAACCTTACACTACCATGCGTCAAAATATCGCCACCATCATTTTTATTATCTGGTTATTCGCCATCTTAGCCATTTTCTATGTGGTGCAAAAACCCTTTCAACCGACCACCGCCCTCGCCCTCAGCCAAATGGGGCTAGATTTACTCACCGCGTTCTGGCTCATGAGCCTAAGCACCGCGCTCGGCCAGCGATTATTAAGCCGATTCGCGCTCACCACAGGCGAAACCTTCATTTTAGGGGGCGGACTAGGTTTAGGTTTATTGGGCTTGCTTACCTTTGCATTAGGCTTACTCGGCCTATTTTATGGCTGGCTCTTCATCGGCCTAACCTTATTTCTAACCTTATTGCTATACCGCGACTTACGTACCCTAACGAAAAATCTCTATTTATGGCGACCCGCCCCGCCACCCCGTTTAGCCGCCGCCTACCTGGTCGCCCTCGCGGGGCTAACGCTCATGACCGCCCTGCTGCCCCCCACCGATTGGGACGGCCTCTTTTATCACCTCACCGCGCCTGAAATATTCATTCGCCAACATCGCTTTGTTGGCGGCCTTGATGTGCCACAATTCAATTTTCCCTTCCTCATGGAAATGCTATTTACTTACGCCATGTTACTCCGAGGCGACATTGCGGCCACCCTTCCTCATGGAAATGCTATTTACTTACGCCATGTTACTCCGAGGCGACATTGCGGCCAAATTGCTGCATGGCCTTTATGGCCTGTGGCTCACGGGCTTAATTTATCTTATCACCACCCGCCATATCAGCCGCAACGCGGGCTGGTCAGCCGTCCTCATTTTCCTCTCCATGCCCATGATACCCACCCTCTCCACTTGGGCTTACAATGACCTAACGTTAGCCTTCTATCAACTGGCCGCGTTGTACGTTTTCTTACATTATCAAACCACCACCCACCGCCACTGGCTCATCTTAAGTGGCCTTTTCGCGGGCATGGCGATGGGGCTAAAGTATACCAGTTTTGTTACGCCACTCGCCATTGGGATTTGGCTACTCCAAAGTTCCCTCCGCCGCGAAGGGATTAAGAAAACGATATTAAATCTCCTTTCATTCAGCCTGCCCGCGCTGTTGATAGCCGCGCCCTGGTATCTTAAAAATTATTACTTCATGGGTAATCCCGTTTACCCTTTCATCTTCCATGGCCTTTTTTGGGATGACTTTCGCGCCGCCTGGTATGCGCGGTCAGAGACAGGCATTGGCTGGGATGGTCTCAAATTATTACAATTACCCCTCCTCGTGACGCTAGGCATAGAAGATGCCAACCCTGGCGATGGCTACATGGGGCCGCTATTTTTAATTTTTCTGCCCTTCATCTTCATTTACGGTCAGCGCAAATATCGGCCCACATCATCAAGCCTAGCCGCTATTCTATTTTTCATTTTATTACAATTTTCCTTTTGGACGTTAGGCATCATCGGGTCACATTCCTTATGGCAAAGTCGTTTATTACTGCCCGCCTTCGCCGCCCTCAGCCCCATCATCGGTTGGATTTGGCAAGATTTAGCCCGCTTTAATCAACCCCGTTTTTCCCTGCAACGCTTCCTCAATTTGCTCATTACGCTTGTTTTACTGTTTAATCTGATTCAAATCAGTTTAAAAACCGTCGCCCTCCATCCCTTAACCTATCTTACAGGCTTAGAAAGTCGTGACGAATACCTCACCCGACGCTTAGGGGCGCGTTACTTGGCGATGAAAAAACTCAACGAAATTCTACCCGCTGAGGCAGTGGTGCTATTTTTATGGGAGCCGCGCAGCTACCATTGTCAAGTCACTTGTCGCCCTGACAGTATCCTAGACCGCATGGCACACGACTACTATAAACACCCTAACGCTATAAACACCCTAACGCCAAAGCCATTGCCCAAGCCTGGCGCGGCGAGGGGATTACCCATGTGTTATTAGCTCGCGGCGGCCTCAATTTCGTCCAAAATAATCGCAGTGAACCCTTCTCTGCCGAGGCCGCCCATGAATGGGACTCGATTGAAAAAAATAACTTAACTTTATTAGCGGATATTAATGGACTCTATCAAATCTATCAACTCAAATAAATCAGCAAGATTCCCCTCCATGACCCGAAACATTGGCTTAATATTAGTGACCACCCTCGCCATTTTATTTTTGGGACGAGCCAACAGCCACGGAGCCGTCCCCGATGATGCCTACATGTTCATTCGTTACGCCAACAATTTTTGGGCGGGTCATGGCATCGCCTGGAATCCCGACGGAGTAGCAAGTTATGGTACAACTAGCATATTATATGAAATTATTATTATTATCATTTTAGGACTCTTTCGCCACGCCGATTACGCCTTAATTCTATCCACCACCTCCGCGCTTTTTGGTTTGCTCACCTTAATGGTTATTACTCTCACCTGCTGGCAATTTATTAAGCAACTCCCCTTTACCATGTGGGTCATTCTCATTTTTGTAATGATATTGCCTACGCCTCTATTTCGTTATCACTCCGTAACGGGCATGGATGCCACCCTCTCCATGTTTTGTAACAGCCTGCTCCTTTACGCCACGCTCAACACCGTCCTAAAACAACGACCCTGGTGGCCTATCGTCATTGCGGCCTTCTTCACCTTCCAGGCCCGCCCTGATAACTTAATCTATATTTATCTATTTCCCGTTCTCGCTTTACTCTGGCTCAAACAAGCCAAACGTGAAGCCATCGGCTATACCCTCGCCATTAGCGGCCTCCTCGTAATAGATGCCTTAATGAAAACGTGGCTACTTAATAGCCCGTTGCCCCTGCCATTTTTTGCCAAATCTTATCAATATTATGACGGCTATTTGGGCATTTACGCATGGAATCCCATGAGTTATCTCATCCAATTCTCGGCCTCCATTTTACCATTCCTCATCTTACTCGTTCTTTTTACCAACAAACAAACCGTTAAACTCATTATCATCATCTTACTACCCGCCATTATAACATTTAGTTACCTATTTACCGCCGTCCAAATCATGGGCATGGAAGCCCGATTTTATGTCCCCTTTCTACCCTATTTCATCTTTGCGGGCTTTTACGCCTTAACCAAACCCACTACGCCATCACTCAACCTTAATATGCTCACCCGCATTTTAGTCCTAATGCTGCTCACCACCGCCCTCATCCCCCCCGCCAGCACCACCCTCGCCGAGACCTGGCAAAGCTATTTTGTCCGCCAACCGACAAATTATAACGACTCCCCCCGTAATCCTAACGATTTGGATTGGGGGAAAAAGATTTTAATATTTCTTAAACTCTCGGAGAAACTCCCGCCCAATACCAAAGTGAGTTTAAGCGAATATGGCTATATTGGCGCACTCGCCCCGCAAATTTACATCGTGGATACGCTAGGGCTGCACGCCAAAGAGGTCGCCTATCACGGCTTTTCCGCCGACAACCTCATGACCACCGCGCCCGATATTATCTGGCTACCTCATTACGATTATTCTAAACTTCGTTACGAAATCACCCATCATCCCCAATTCAAAGCCAATTACGATTTCTATCCCTTATTCCTAGATGGGATTGCCATTAAGAAAAACAACAATCCGAATATTGAGGTAATGACTGCCTGGTTGCATCAATATGAAAATTTCAAATAATAAAGACTCATGACCCGCACCGAACTTAACCTATCCCCCCACACCAGAAAAATACTCTCCCTGCTGATTATGATGGGGTGCGGTTTAGCGGCATTGTGGTTTATTAATACACAGCAATGGCTGGCGTGGGATTTTCGTAATAATTTATGGGGGCCAACCTATCTCCTGGTGCATGGGCAAAGTCCCTATCAAGTAGAATTACTTTTTGATAACAGCCGCGCCGTCTGGTTTCCCATGATTATTGGGCTATGTTTCCCGTTAGGATTCTTAACCCAATATCAAGCCACCAATATTTGGTTCATGGTGAATCTACTCGCAATATTTGGGCTAGTGCGATTAGCCCCGCCCAAAGAAAAATTTTCGCTGCCCCTCACCATCATCTGCCTGATTGCCATTTTTCTATTTCCGCCCACTGTCGCCCACTTCCGTTTAGGCCAATTAAGTATTGTAATAACCCTTATTTTACTAGCCATTACCGAAATCCATTCCACCCCAAAAATCGCCTTCCTCCTGGCCGTCAGTTTATCCAAGCCACAACTAAACATCTTCGTGCTACCTGGCTTATTACTCGCCTATACGAAGCAACATGGCTGGCGAAAAACGTTAATTTTAATCGGCTATCTCGGCATGGGGGTCATTCTGCTCACCCTGCCTTTATTTATGGCTGACCCATTTTGGCTACAAAGTTTTTTCGCGGCGCAACACAGCAATCCTATCTGGTTACAACCCTCTTCATTTGTTTTATTACAAATTAATTACGGTATTATGGGGTTAATTCTGTGGGGGTTAATCGCCTTAATAGGCATGGGACTCAATGTGTGGCTCTGGTTACGCCAGCCGCAAAAAACCGCCATGTTATGGAGTCTTGCGATAACGCCCCTCATCACACCCTACGTCTGGAGTTGGGATTTTGTCCTGATGTATCCCTTACTCATTCATACGGCTTTTTCGCTCAACTCCAAACGCAGCCAACTTTTTTTGCTTATATGTTATATGATTTGTTGGACTTTAATTTTACGGATTGAACTAAATCATAATATTACCAACGAACGTTTCTGGTGGGTTTCATGGTTTCTTATGGCAATCATCATCAGCAGCCATTTCTGGCAAAATTATTCCACCTGTAAATTTTCAGGAGATAGCCATGGAGTCCAAAGCCGTAGGCTTTGAGCAGTGGGGCAAAGCCTACGGCTTTGGACTCCGTATCCCCCAATTATTTACAGGTGGAATAATTTAACCCATCACACCACCCCATGAATCGAATCATATTACTCATAATTACTGTTTTTATCGCCCTCATGTTATCCGCCGCGCTCCCGTTGGTCTTACCCCGCGCCGTAGATTGGGAGCAAACC
>JAIFLK010000328.1 GCA_020049115.1 Chloroflexota bacterium
AGGGGAGATAAGAGACTCCCTCGCCCTTTGGGAGAGGGCAGGGGTGAGGGGGATTTAGTTGTTGCACCAAAATCTTGAAATACTGAGAATGTCTGTTCTACCGTTGGTAGGTCGGACATTCTTGTCTGACCATGTATTAAAAACTAAATGAACAGTCCACTACTATACCCCAACAGGGCAAATAATAAAAAATGCCTCAACAGCCATGCGCTATTGAGGCGGGAAAAAGGGGGAAGGTGGCTAAAAAAGGAGTCGCACTACTTGCTGTGCGCCACAAAGCGAGCTTTGCGACTCCTCTATTCAATGTAGTCATCAGGTGACTTGAAGTCACCTGATGACTATCACCTCTAAATTTTCAGGTAAGATTTATTTATCGCCACTGTTATCTTCGGCAACACTCTTTGGGCGTACTCCCAACGTCACTTTCACCTGCTCAGATTTACCCGTCGGATGAATCACGTCCAATGTTACCACATCTTGCGGCTTGGCATTATCCACCAAATAAGTGATTAAATCATTCATCTCCTTCACAGGTTGCCCATTAATTGCCGTAATAATATCGCCACCCAATTGGAACTCCTCACCATTCACCTTCAACGTTTTATCGCTGCCCTGCAAACCCGCTTTATCGGCAGGGCCGTCCTGCGCCACACTCAACACAATCGCCCCCGTTGTCTCTTTAGGCAAATGTAAGAAATCCGCCACCTCAGCATTAAGCGTTGTCCCGCTAATCCCTAGCCATGCATAATCGTAATTTTGCCCCTTCATCAAACTTGGCGCAACTTGTTTCGCAATGTTAATGGGAACGGCAAAACCAATGCCCGCGCTGGCCCCACTTTGGCTCATAATTTGGGTATTAATCCCAATCACCTCGCCCAAACGATTTAACAACGGCCCGCCAGAATTACCAGGATTAATCGGCGCGTCCGTTTGGATAACTTCAGGGATAGAAAATTGGCTCGTCCCGCTTTGAATAGTGCGCCCCACGGCACTAATAATGCCACTGGTCATGGTAAAATCTTGCCCAAAGGGGTTGCCAATGGCAATGGCTAATTGCCCCGCCTCCAGCGTATCGCTATCACCCAAAGCCAACGGCGTTAGCTCACTCGCAGGCAAATCCACCTTAATCATTGCCAAATCTGCGTCAGGGTCAGTTGCCACCAATTTGGCCGCGACCCGTTTATCATTGGCAAAAACCACCTCAATCTCGGTTGCATCCGCCACCACATGGTTATTGGTCAAAATATGCCCCTCTTTATCCCACACAAAGCCCGAACCTTGCGCTCTATTAATGAACTCTTGCGGCTTATCAGGCAAATTTTCAAACGGCGAGGGTAGGCCATTAAAATCAAAGTTCTCCATGGCCGATTTTTGCGCCACCTTTTTAGTCACATTAAGATAAACCACAGATGGCAACGCATTTTTATAAATCTCGGTCAACGATTTTTCATACGCGGCCACCACGTCGCCATCACTCAATTGCGCGAGATTACTTTTTTTGGCGGTTTCCGTTTGATTCGTCGTCGTAATCTGTAAATCTTGGCTAATGGCTGGCACCAGATTTAAGCCTTTTTCAAGGGCATTAGTTGATTGTAAGATAATGGAACTTTTCGCCGCGAGGCGCGGAGCTAACAAAACACCCCCGCCAAAAGCCACCACCATCATCATCAAAGCAACCGCCACCCCTAACATAGCATACATCCACTTATTGTAAGTTTTCATTATATATCTCCTTTACCGTCACATATAACGGTTAAGCTAATCATAAAAATTTTTATTTCCTACAACTTACTTTCTACGCCTCACTATAAATCTCTCAGATTAGACTTCGCTTAGAGTAGAATTAGCGTTAAATTAAAGGTCAATATTTCTTTTTTCTATCATTTACAGTAAAATCATAGAGTAATTTTATATTGGAGTCCACAATCATTTGTGGACTATCCACAAATAATTGCGGACTCCGATATATTTTAACGATAACCCCATGTCGCCACTCACCGAACTAATCACCGCCATTCATGCCCACCCCATGAAACTGGTTTATGAATTTACGGGCGCAGGCGCGCAAGCCCTCACATGGTTGCATAGCGTTGGCGGCTCATCACGCACCATTCTCGCCGCCCATGACCACTACGCCACCACCGCCCTCATTGAGCGACTCGGCTTTGAGCCACCGCAATTCACCTCCGCGCAAGTCGCCCAAACTCTCGCCACGCAAGCCTTTTTCGCGGCCAGTCGCCTCGCCCCGCGCCTCAGCCCCGTTATGGGCGTAGGTTGCACTGCCACCATCGCCACCGACCGCCTCAAATGGGGCGACCACCGCGCCGTTATTACGGTTTGTACGGCGACCACCCTCACCACCTATCGCCTCACCATGCCCAAAGGGGCGCGCTCCCGTGAACAAGAGGAATCGCTGGTCAGCCAATTGGTCATTCAGGCCATCACCCATGCCTGCAATCTACCCGACCAGCCCCTCACCGACCTCACCCCCGCCGACCAACTCAGCCATGAAACGCAACATATCAGCCTGATAGACCGTCTGCGCCTCGGCGAAATTGAATGGCTCGCCGTCAGCCCCGATGGGCAATTGACCACCGCGCCCACGCTCAGTAATATCACGTTACTTTCTGGTTCATTCAATCCCCTGCATGACGGTCATCGGCAATTAGCGGAGGCCGCTGCCAGCATGGTTAATCAGGCCGTTTACTTTGAATTGCCCCTCATCAACGCCGACAAACCACCGCTTGACCAAGCCGAAACGGAACGCCGCTTAAGGCAATTTGTGGGCTATGCGCCCGTGCTGCTTACCCGCGCCCCGCTTTTCAGCCAAAAAGCCACCCTCTTCCCCAAAAGCAGTTTCATTCTCGGCCTAGATACCGCCATCCGATTATTACAACCTCGTTTCTACCATGAAGACCCCGCCCAAATGTACGAAGCCTTACATCATATTCAACAATCAGGCGGCCATTTTTTGGTTGCAGGGCGCAAGGTAGATGAAACCCATCTCACTCTGGCCGACCTGACCATACCGCCGCAATATCAAACGTTATTTACCGAAATTCCCGCCAGCCGCTTCCGCCTAGACATTTCCTCAACCGCCCTGCGGCAAGTACAATAGGAGTCCCCATGAGCAAAAAGAAATCTTACTCTAATTTTACCGCCAGCGATTTATATGATTTGGGTTTGCAAATTATTGTAACACCTTTATCAGAGATTGCCCCGCCCCCCGTTATTCAACCCAGTGCCTGGCTATTGGAAACGATTGCTAGAAATAGTCAACTGCCGCTTGCCACCGAAAAGGCCAAATCCGCGTTGATTATCACCCCGATTTTAGGTGAAGTAAGATACAGTAATCAAGAAGTTTTTGCTTTTTATTCAGGCTTTAACTTTGAAGTAGATAGTTCCAAAGGATTACAAGGCTTTTGCGATTTTTTACTCGCCAAAATGCCCATGTCCATCAGCCCGCAAACGCCCATTATTGCCGTCGTGGAGGCCAAACATCAACAAGATTTAGTGGACGCAGTGCCACAATGCGCGGCGGAAATGTACGCGGCGCGGCTATGGAACGAGAAAAGAAACGCCAATATTTCCCTTATTTACGGCGTGGTTACGTCAGGCCATGATTGGCTATTCTTAAAACTCGCTGATAATACTATCAGCGTTGATAGCCAACGCTATTATCTCAACAACTTAAATGAATTGTTAGGCGTGTGGCAAAAAGTGATTGATTTTTATCGTTAGGAAACGACCATGAGCAAACTCAAGAAACCGCGTAACTATTCCGACTTTACCTTAGACCATTTACAAGAAATATTTGGGGTAAGAAACCAAATTACAGACTTGGATCTGACAAGTTATGAAATTACTCCTAGCGATTGGCTTAAGCTCAGTTTAGAAAAAAGTCAATTGATTCCAACCTTTAGAGTAAAGGCAAAATCAGAATTATTAGTTATGCCCGTATTGGTTGAATTAACCTGTCTTAATGTTAATAAATTCAATCTCTTTTCAGGTTACACCTTTGATGTTGATACCAGTCAAGCCCTCAAAGGTCAGTGTGGTTTTATTCTTACTAAAAGTTTATCATTGTATATTACCACACCAATCATTATCATTTTTGAAGCTAAAGATGATAATCTGCATAAATGGGTAGGTCAATGTGGCTCTCAGATGTATGCGGCGCGGCTATTTAACCAAATGAAACATGAACCCGTTGACATCATTCATGGAGCAGTTACCAATGGTTATCAATGGTTATTCTTACGTTTAGAAAACAATATATTATGGGTTAATCGATGGCCTTATAGCCTTCATAACTTAGCCGAATTGTTAGGAGCTTTACAAAAAATCATTGATTTTTACAATTAGGTATGACGAACATGTTACTACTTTGGAAAATTTTTGTATTATTTAGTCGCGTGGCGTTGTTTTCATGGGGAGGTGGCCCCGCCTCCCTCGCGCTCATGCAACGGGAAGCTACGGCAGTGGGGTGGGTGAATGCAGAGGAATTTGCCGACGCGGTGGCGGTGGGCAATGCGCTGCCTGGGCCGATTGCCCCGCAAGTGTCGGCTTATATCGGCTATAAATTAGCAGGGATTCCAGGGGCTACGGCGGCGGCGGCGGGGACAGTCTTACCGACCACCATTTTAATGCTTATCATGGTGGCCTTTTTCTTTAGCATTAAGGACAGCCCCAATGTTAAGGCCATGCTCAAAGCGGTGCGCCCCGTCGTCGTGGGCATGTTAATTTGGACGGCCTATGATATGGGTTATACCGTTTTTGGGGCGAAACAGGGCTGGCAAAGCGCACTCACAACAGGTTGGGATAAGGTGATATTAACCCTCATTACGGTTGGATTATTGACCTACACCCCCATCAACCCCGCCATTATCGTGGCGGGCGCGGCCATGATTGGCTTTTTGGTGTATCGGTAGTTTGGCATTATTAAGCCAGATTAAAGTATTAAATGGTTTAGTATGGGTCTCAGGGAAAATAACGGTAAATATCTTTACGATGTAAACACCGCACTAACCAAACAACCTCGCCCTGAACTAACAAACCAACTCGATAATCCCTCACTCTAACCCGATAATAACGGTCATACCCTGTAAGTTTTTTAAGTTGAGCAATTTCTTCCAATGTATCAACTTGCTCAATCGATTCAATCAGGGTTTGAAGTTGTTTTTTGGTTTCTTTATCAGGAAGGTTTTTTAAGTCCTTCAAAAAACTTTTATCAAATTCAACTTTCATAGTCAGTCCGCCAACGCCTCAAATATTTCAGCGCGACTAACTGCTTCGCCTGTATATCCCTTATCAATAGCTTTGGCTAGAGCCATATCCTCCGCTTCATCTAATGATAAGGGACGATTTAGCCTGAATAAGATAAACTCTAAAAAACGAATCACCTCTGCCAACACAGATTCGGGTAAGGTATCAACAATTTGATGTATTTTAGTACGATTTACAGTCGTCATATTACCTCCTATAAACTAAAGATTAAATAAGTGAATTTATTATCTGAAATAATTAAAAATATTACTCCGCCTCATGCTCCCGTTGCCATTGCCGTAACATTTGTTGCAAAGCCACCAACAAGCGGCCACGCTGTTCATGCCCCTGCTCGCCAATTTCGGCATTGATGATAAAAATGCGCTTACGGCAACGATAGGCCAAACCCGTCACTAAGCGATATAAACGGTCACTTTGATTAGCCACCTCATCGGCATCTGTCCAGGGGCGCGCCACCTCCCAATCGGCGGCCAAAATGTAAGGGTGCGTTAGGGGCTGCGAAATGCGCTCCCACCAGCCACTGCTGCCCGCGTCTAGCCAAAATTGATACTCCACAGGGCGATTGCCCATCAAAAAAGTGGTCGCGGGCGCAATCAACACCGCCTCCTCGTCAGCCGACATGTCCCAACTCCGCACATATTGCGCCGCAAAAATCCCCTGCTCCACCATCTGCAAATACGCCCGATTCACTTCGGGAATCGTGGGAAAGACAAACGGCTCATGGTCATTCAATGGCACTTGCGCCGCCACATGGCGAAATTTGCGCGCCGAATCCACTAAATTTGCCACCACTTCCCCCGCCTCCAACTTATCATGAAAACCAAAATCTGGCTGAGATAACAACTCCCCAAAAGTGCGATTAAAAAAATGGTCTAGGATATGGGTCTCTGGCGGCTCGGCCTGCATATCTAGCAACCATTGACGCAATTGGTCAAATTTAAGCCCCGCCTGATAGCTAATGCGCTCCCGAATCGGCCCATCAATCTGAGCAAAGGAGGTCATCACGCCGCCCTGTCGCTCATATTTACGATAAACCACCTCCGTCAACAAACGGGCGCGAATCGGGTCAAGGTCGGGAATGGCCTGATGTAAGGCTAACGTCACATCAAACGGCTCAGGTAACACCCCCCACTCAGGGAAAGCCAAGCGCGCCAATGTCAACATGGTTTTGGCCGCAGGTTCATCTCGCAACGGGCGCGAGGGACGATGGGCGCGGGCGGGTAAATGGCGTTGCTCCATGCGATGCAGAAATGAAAAGCGCAGGGCATCACTCACAAAGGGCGATAACACCACAATTTGATTCGGCGACACCCCTTCATTTAATAGCCCCTCAATTTGCGTCACCACCTGCTCAATCATCTCAGGATAAAAGCGAGCCGCTTGAACCTGAATGGCACGGTGAATGTCTATATTTTCTCCCTCACCCCTGCCCTCTCCCTCATGGAGAGGGGGAATATCCTCACCTTGCCCCTCTACCCCCCTCAGTCCCCCCGACATCGGGGGGAGGTTATTTTCTCCCTCACCCCTACCCTCTCCCTCATGGAGAGGGGGAATATCCTCACCCCGTCCCTCTCCCTCATGAAGAGGGGGAGTTTTCTCACCAAAGCCCAAAACCCGCGCCATGCGCTCAATGAAGGCTTGCATGTCAGTGGAAACAACGTAAGACTCGGTAAGTTGAACGGTTTCCTGGCACTGCTTTTGCAATTCGCGGGCAGTGCGCCAATTTGCCCCTAAAAAGATACGATAGCCCGCCGCTTCATCATTTATCACCAATGCCGACTCGCAATGCGGCAGCCACTCCCGCAAAACGGTGTGGCTAAAAGTGTTATCTTCCTCAATATTATCCACAATCAAATGGCGATACCGCCCCACCAAAAATTCATGAATCCCCGCCACAGGCCAGAGGTGTTGATAAAATGTATCTATACGAAGGGAAAAATCCAACAAATTACGCGCCAAGCAAAACTCACGAAA
>JAIFLK010000130.1 GCA_020049115.1 Chloroflexota bacterium
GGCGTGGGGGTGATTCCTGCGGGCTGCGGCACGACGGCCTTGATTCGCCGCTTTATTGCAGAGGGCATGGTGATTGAACATAACGACCCGTTACCTTTGGCTCAACGAATATTTGAAACCATTGGCATGGCTAAAGTGAGTACGAGCGCGGCGGAGGGGCGGGAACTGGGTTTTCTTGATTCAGATGACCGTATTGTCTTAAATCGTGATAATTTGTTATATGAGGCCAAACAAGAGGTGTTGAGCATGGTCGCGGCGGGTTATACGCCTCCAAGTCATACTCCGTTATATGCGGGTGGGCGGGATTTGTTGGCCGCGCTGAAATTGGGGCTTTGGACGATGCAACAAAGCGGCTACATCAGCGCGCATGATGCGTTGATTGGTGGGGAATTGGTTAACATTATTGCGGGTGGTAATCTGAGTGCGCCGCAATGGGTTGATGAAAGTTACTTTTTGCAACTAGAACGTGAGGCATTTATTACGTTGCTTAAGACAACCAAGACGCAGGAACGTATCTGGCACATGCTTAAGACTCGTAAGCCGTTACGAAATTAGGACGCGGATGCACGCGGATTTTAGCGTGATTTAGCGTATCTGGCACATGCTTAAGACTCGTAAGCCGTTACGAAATTAGGACGCGGATGCACGCGGATTTTAGCGTGATTTAGTCATCAGGTGACTTGAAGTCACCTGATGACTAGACTCTATAATTATAAATATCTTAGCGGCTTTGCGTCTTGGCGTTAAAATTTTAACGCTAAGACGCAAAGCCGCTAAGAGGCAAACGTTTAATAATATTCTTGCATTACGCAAGGTTTAAATAGGAGATAAACATGATGAAAGAAGCCGTAATAGTGAGTGCGGTACGAACGGCAGTGGGGAAGGCCAAACGGGGCGCGTTAGCCAATTTTCGGCCTGAAGATATGGGCGCGGCGGTGGTAGCGGCGGCGGTGAAACGGGCGGAGGGGCTGGAGCCGTCAGAGATAGAAGATGTAATGATTGGCTGCGCTATGCCCGAAGGCCAACAGGGGCTGAACATGGCGCGGGTGATTGCGTTACGGGCGGGCTTGCCGCATACGGTGGCCGCGCAAACGGTCAACCGTTTCTGTGCGTCTGGCTTACAAACTATTGCGCTGGCGGCGCAGCAAATTATAGCAGGCATGGGCGAGGTGATTGTGGCGGGGGGCGCGGAAAGTATGAGTGCCGTGCCGATGACGGGGGTGCAATTTCGCCCTAATCCGTGGCTGGTGGATAATATGCCCGAAGTGTACATTAATATGGGCTTAACGGCAGAGAATGTGGCGCGGGAGTATCAAATTAGCCGCATGGAGCAAGATGAATTTAGCGCGCGCTCCCATGAATTGGCCTTACAAGCAATTGCGGCAGGGAAATTTCGGGGCGAGATTGTGCCGCTAGAAGTGGAACAAACCGTATTGAATGGTACGCAATCCGTCACAAAAAGTTATTTGTTTGATACCGATGAGGGGCCGCGGGCGGGGTCTACGGCAGAAGTGTTGGCTAAATTGAAACCCGCGTTCCATGTGAAAGGAACGGTTACGGCGGGTAATACTTCGCAAGTGAGTGATGGGGCGGCAGCGGTGGTGGTGATGTCGCGCGAGAAGGCGGCGGCGTTAGGCTTGCAACCGTTGGCGCGCTTCGTGAGTTTTGCGGTGGGCGGGGTGCGGCCTGAATTGATGGGCATTGGGCCGATGGTGGCGATTCCGAAGGCGTTAAAATTGGCGGGGCTGACAATAAATGACATTGATTTGATTGAGTTGAATGAAGCCTTTGCGGTGCAAGCTCTAGCCGTGATTCGTGACCAGGGCATTGACCTGGCGAAGGTGAATGTGAATGGCGGGGCGATTGCGCTCGGTCATCCATTGGGCGCAACGGGGGCGAAATTGACCACCCAACTCATCCATGAGATGCAACGGCGCGGCAGTCGTTATGGTATGGTAACAATGTGTATCGGTGGTGGCATGGGCGCGGCGGGGATTTTTGAGAATTTGAGGTAGGGTGACTCGGAAAGGACGGAGACACGGAATTTGGTTGTATTCGCTGTAGCCACCACCACGATTATAACGAAAAGCCTCCGCAGGTTAAAAGGAGACACGGAATTTGGTTGTATTCGCTGTAGCCACCACCACGATTATAACGAAAAGCCTCCGCAGGTTAAAACCATGCGGTAGCTTAAACGGAGTCCAAATTTTTAGATTTGGACTCCGTTTTTCGTTAAATTCCCCTACTTTATGACTCCTCTTGAACTAACATTTTTTTTAATATTACGTTGCAATACAGATATTTTATTAATAATTACATCCCAAACAAGGTCATAATCTATCCCAAAATAACTATGAATAAGACGGTCACGCATCCCTGCCATCGCGCGCCATTCAATGTAAGGGTATTTACCTCGCAAATCGTCGGGAACATGTTTGGTCGCCTCGCCAATAATTTCTAAACTACGTACAAAGGCACGCCGCAACGTTTCATCAGCCATAAACTGTTTTTTCTTCAACCCTTTGCTCTGATTTAATAAATAGTCACACTCATCTAAAATATGGCGCAAATATTCAACCAGTGAAAGGGACATGTTCAACCTCTTTAAGAATATAAGGGGCCAGGTAGGGACTCAACGACTCTGGGGTGATTAATTCAATGCGTCGTTGTAATAAATCTTCCAGCAAAAAAGAAAGGTTCATAAAATTATCAAATTTTTTCTGACCTAGCTCAAATTCTACCAGAAAGTCAACATCACTGCTTGGGGTTGCTTCATTACGCACAAAAGAACCAAACAACCCTAGCCGTTTCACGCCCAAAGTCTTCAATTGCTGTTGATGCTGAATTAATAAGGTTAAGAGTTCTTGTTTAGTGTTCATTAAGATAGGTGTATCCTTTCTGAGTTATTTTACTCCAAATCAATCAGACCGTAAAATGAATCGGGCATGGCTACAACGAACGAGAAAATTAACGAATGTTACCCACGTAGAGACAGGACATGCCCTGTCTCTACCATTCCCCAGCCGTTCCTTGCTTAATCCGCCGTAGTGTTGGGCGCGCTAGGGAGTTACTTACGCCTAGCTGTACTAGCTTTTCCATTTCGTCCACATTAAGATTGATTGGCATGGGCAAGCTCATCAAATAAGGATAACTTACAAAATTGCCTCTATTTTAATCTAACCTAAGCCATTGGTCAATGAGACGATGGGCAGGTGGTTTTTTGAGGCTAACCAACAAAAAGGACGGGGCTAAACAGTTAGCCCCGTCCTTTTTTATTACAATAAATTTACATCAAAATTTCCGCCTGAATTGCACAAAATACCATTGCTTATCCTCTTGATTGGTGTGAAATGGAATGTCATCGGACATGCAATGGAATGTCATCGGACATGCGATTGCCGTGCGCGTCCTCTAAATGAATGAGCCATTTGGTGGTTTCAAGGCCGCTGGGTGGCTCAAATTTTACATTGCCCGATTTAACCACCTGCCCTGGCGCGTTGTAGCCCTCAAAAAACCAGGTCGAAAGCGGGCTTTGATAGATTAGGTTATAATCCTCGCGCGTCCCAACAACGCGCATGTCACCAATGGGAATATTTTTAACGTCCACAATCGCCACATACATGACCATGAAAGAGTTGGTCGTGGGGCTGTTATAAAATTCACCTAACAGACCATGAAAGAGTTGGTCGTGGGGCTGTTATAAAATTCACCTAACAAAAAATCATACTGCGGTTTAGGCGTGGCGGTGGCTGGCGCAGGCGTAGGGGTCTCGGTGGGCAACCTGGGACGCGGCGGATAAGTAGGCGGGGGGAGGGGCGTGGGCGTGTCGGTTGGGATAGGCGTATCCGTTGGGGGCGGTGGCAGGGGAGTATCTGTGGGTAGGGGGGTGGCGGTAGCAGGTGGCGTAATGGTTGGTAATGGCGTGGCAGTGAAGGTGACGGTGGGGGTGGCTGTTCCCGTTGGGGTAGGCGATGGCGTAAATGTTGGTAACATGGCTTGGCCGCGAGGGGTAGGGGTGGCCGTGTTAAAGCCATTCCACCAGCTATCCAAAATGTTCATTAAATTACTCCGAGGGGTTGGCGTGGCGATAATTCGCCGTGAAGCAATAGGTAAATTGGGGCTAACTATCACGTTAGGCGTGACAATTTCTGGCATATTGAGTTGGATTTGCGTTTGGCCGCGTTCAGGTGGGCCGTCATCTAACAAACTCACGGCTTCACCTGGCCTAGCAGTTGGTGAGGGGCTGGAATGAGTGACATGAGTTCGTGGGGGAGAGGTTGAACGGCTTTTCTTAACAATTTGTTCGGCAAGGGTACAGGCTGAACTGGTTAAGATGATAAAAATAAGCACTATCATTTTGAACCACCGTTGATACTTCATGGAACACCTCCTGGTTAATACAACCATGACTTTCGCTTCAGACCTGCAAGGTTTTAGAAACCTTGTAGGTCTAAAAACATGCCTGGTTACAAAAATAACAGTTACATTAAACAGGGGATATTTTAGCAGATGAAACGTAGATTTCAACTGTACTATAGGGTAATCGTAAAGTTAGCGTTAGGCAGACGTTGATTATCCGCCCCGTACTTTGGGGCTAGTTGTGACCCTAAGCCCATTGAATGTTAAGCTATTTAAGGTTACACTGAGTGAGATGGCACTTTAATAAAGAATGATTGAATCCGCGAAGATACCCAAAGAAATCGGAAGAAAAACAAAGACGTAATTTTTCTTAGCGTCCTTCGCGGATTCCGCAGTCCGTAGTTTTGCGGACAAAATATCAGCATTAGACCTGTTCAATCGGCGACCAAAAACGGTTATACTAAGCGCAACGATTAACGATGAATGGCTTAATGATTAGTCATCTGATGACTTAAAGTCATCAGATGACTAACTCACCCTCTGACTATGACAAACCCAAAACCCTCCACCAAACCCAAACAAACTCATGCCCTTGATAAAGCCTTAGCTCAAGCCCGCGCCTCCGCCGTTAAACAATCGCACCTGGCCGCCCAGGTCAATCGCTCAAGTTATTTATTGTTATGGGGCTTACTCGCGATTCAAGCCGTCGCCTTCTTGTTGGCCTTATCTATTATAACGACCAACCGCCCCGCCACCGACCTGGCCGCCGAGCTTAATGCCTTGCCAACCAATTTAACCCTCAAACCTGCGCCGCCCATTGAACCCGACCAGGCTTTGCGCCAAATCCAACCGCCGCAGCCCAACCAATTTGGCGAAATGTTACCCTTGAATAACAGCGGCCTCCGTTTGCGAGGCATGGAAATGACCCAGGGGATTCAAGTGTTTGATGAGCCTGAAAACC
>JAIFLK010000020.1 GCA_020049115.1 Chloroflexota bacterium
TCTTTTGGTTAGTTCTTCAAGCAAATCGAAAAAATGTGAATAAATAAAAGGTTCACCGCCGGTAATGTTTATATGTGCTCTGCAACGTTTTTGGGCGTGGTATTCCCTCATTTTCAATACCATAAACTCAAATTCGTTCAATACTTTCAATAAATTTTCAAAAGTTGGTTCTTTTTCCGTAAACGATTGTTGGTAACAATGTTGGCATCGCAAATTGCAGTTTTCTGTTATATGCCATTGCAACAATAAATTTTCCGGAAAATATAATTCTTTCATAGATTATTTTTTTGAAAGTCTTTTTTCTAAAAAACCTTTTGGTTGTGGTGGTTAGTGGACAAATTGTTATTTATCAAAAAAAAGGAACTTTCCCAAAGTTTCAAAACTTTGGAAAAGTTGATAATCAATGAATTACAAATTAAAATCCATTAAAAATTTTCCAAATCTTTAAGATTTGGAAAATTAATTCCTAATTCCTAATTCCTAATTCCTAATTCCTAATTCCTAATTGTTTATTCATGTTACCCAAACCTCTCCCTATTCGCGAGATTCGCGTTGAGAATGACTCCACCAAAACCTTCATTTTGGATGGCGACCTGAGCGCGCGGCCTGGTCAATTTGTCATGGTCTGGCTGCCTGACGTGGGCGAAAAACCCTTTAGTTTGGCTGAGGCCGCGCCCATCAGTCTATCCATTGCTGCCGTTGGCACATTAAGCGTGGCCTTACACCAACTGCAAGTGGGCGATTTTATCTGGGTGCGCGGCCCGTTGGGGCATGGTTATGAATTGCCAACGGCCTCAGCGCAACGAGTTTGGCTCATTGGTGGTGGCTATGGCATTGCACCCTTACATTTTCTAGCGAAACAATTGTTACAAGCAGGGCATCACGTTACGGTTATCATGGGCGGGCGCACGCAAGCCAACCTCATGTTTGAAGCGGCCTTTGCCGAGTTGGGTGTTCCCGTTTATATGACCACCGAAGATGGCTCGGCGGGTTTGCAAGGGCGGGTGACTGTTGCCATGCAACAATTATTAACGGAGAAGCCCGATATGATGTATGCCTGTGGCCCAACGGGAATGTTAGTGGCGATTGCCCAATTGGGCGAGGCTGAAAACATTGCTTTTCAACTGTCGTGGGAAGCGCACATGCGTTGTGGCATTGGCTTGTGTGGCAGTTGCGAGGCGGGCGCAGGTTGGCTCACCTGTTTAGATGGGCCAGTATTTAATTTTAATCCTCTTTAGACAGAATTAACAAAATTAACAAGATTAAAACAAAAAAAAATCCTGTTAATTCTGTTAATCCTGTCCACAATTCTTTCAATGGAAATTAACTTAAAAGCATATCAGAACGTTAAAGTAGTAGAAATTATCGGTGATTTAGATAGCAATACCGCCCCTATCGCCCAAAATCAAATTTTGCCCCACACTGAGCCAGGCTGTCGGATGGTGTTAGACATGAGCCATGTGCCGTTTATGTCCAGTGCGGGGCTACGGGTATTACTTTTATTGTATCGAAAAATTTCAGGCAATGAAGGTAAAGTGGTTCTCGTTGGTCTGTCGGATGATTTGCGCGATACCATGTCTATTACGGGTTTTCTGGATTTTTTTACGACTTATAACACCTTACAAGAGGGCATACAGGCGGTGAGCTAATGGAACGAATTGATATTTACCCCACTCATACGCATGAAAAATTTGAACTACGGCGTGGCCGCCCCGCGCCCTTTGGGGCAACGTTTGTGCCAGGCGGCGTGAATTTTGCCGTGTTCTCTAGCCAAGCCACGCAATGTACGTTAGTGTTATTTGAAAAAGGCGAGCCGTTGCCAATGGCGGAAATTCCTTTTCCGTTAGAATTTCGTATCGGCAATGTGTTTGCCATGATTGTTTTTGGCCTAGATTACGAAAATATTGAGTATGGCTACCGCATGGACGGCCCGTATCAGCCCCATGCGGGTCATCGTTTTGATGCCTCCAAAATTTTGCTAGACCCTTATGCCAAGGGTATTAGCGGGCAAGATGTTTGGGCAGAAGCCCCTGATAATCATAATATTTATCCACACCGCGCGTTTTTGGTGTATGATGATTTTGATTGGGAAGATGACCATTTATTAGAATTGCCAATTGAAGATTTAATCATTTATGAGATGCATGTGCGAGGATTTACTCGTCACCCTTCATCTAAGGTGAAAAATCCGAAGCATCGTGGCACGTTTGCCGCTATTCGGGAGCAGATTCCCTACCTTAAGGATTTGGGCGTGAATTGTTTGGAACTCATGCCGATTTTTGAGTTTAATGAGTTTGAGAATGACCGCCATGATTTGTCAGGCCAGCGGCTTTATAACTATTGGGGTTATAGCACGAATGGCTTTTTCGCCCCGAAAGCGGGCTATGCGGCGACGGGCAAACTGGGCATGCAGGTGGACGAGTTTAAGGCGTTGGTGAAGGAACTGCATAAAAATGGCCTAGAAGTCATGTTAGATGTGGTTTTTAACCATACGGGTGAGGGCAATGAGGAAGGGCCGACCCTTTCGTTTCGTGGGCTAGATAATAAGACGTATTACATGTTGATGCCTGACGGTTTCTATTTTAACTTTAGCGGCTGTGGCAATACGCTCAACTGTAATAATCCCGTGGTTCGTAATATGGTGTTAGATTGTCTGCGCTATTGGGTTTCGGAATATCACATTGATAGCTTCCGCTTTGATTTGGCCTCTATTTTGGGGCGCGACCAATGGGGCATGCCGTTGGCAAATCCACCCTTGATTGAGGCGTTGGCCTACGACCCCATTTTAGCGAAATGTAAGTTGATTGCCGAGGCGTGGGATGCGGGTGGCTTGTATCAAGTGGGTTCATTTCCCGCGTATGGGCGGTGGGGTGAGTGGAATGGTAAATATCGCGACACTATTCGTCGTTTTTTGAAGGGTGAGCAGGAGCAAGTGGGCGATATGGTGCAGCGGATTCTCGGCTCACCTGATTTATATACGGGACGCGGGCCAGGGGCTTCGATTAATTTTGTAACGTGCCATGATGGTTTTACCTTGCATGATTTGGTGGCTTATAACGATAAGCATAACGATGCCAACGGCGAGGGCAATCGGGATGGGGCGAATGATAACCATAGTTGGAACTGCGGCGCGGAGGGCGAAACCGATAATTGGGAGATAAATGCCTTGCGTCGGCGGCAAGTTCGTAATGCGATTGCTTTGCTCATGGTGAGCCAGGGTGTCCCCATGTTGCTCATGGGCGATGAAGTAGGGCGCACTCAACTTGGTAATAATAATACCTATTGCCAAGATAATGAGCTTAACTGGTTTGATTGGTCGCTTTTGGATACCAATGCCGATTTATTGCAATTTATTAAAAATTGCATTGCCTTTCGTAAGTCTCACCCCATTTTGCGCCATCGGACTCATTTGCTGAATAGTGACCAGGTGAATAGTGGTTATGCCGACATTTCATGGCATGGGACGCGCGCCTGGGTGCCAGATTGGACTAGTCCTAGCCGCACGTTGGCCTTTATGCTTTGCGGCAAACATGCCCGCGACGGTGATGATGATTACATTTATGTCTTTGCCAACATGCATTGGGAAAGTCATGTCATTGAATTGCCCCGCGCCCCGCATGGCTTCAAGTGGTATGTTTCGGTTAATACTGGGTTGACCCCGCCCCAAGATAGCTGTGTGCCAGGGCAAGAACGCCTAATCGACGACCAACGCCATTTTCTTATTGGGGCGCGGTCTGTCGTGATTTTAGTAGGGAAATAGCAAGTTAGCGTGTCAGCGTTCAGCTAGTCAGCGTGTCAGCGTTCAGCAAAAACGCTGAAAGACTGAACTACCCCCCTTAATCCCCCCGACATCAGGGGGAGATGTTACTCCCTCTCCTACGTAGGAGAGGGTAGGGGTGAGGTTTTTGTGTAAGCTGACAGACTGATAGCTGACACGCTGACACGCTGACACGCTGACAGACTAACTATGGACATTCAAGCGACTTTGGAAGCATTGACCGCCATTAATAAATATGTCGTTCAGGTGGCGGAGGACGCGCATTTAGACCATCGTGCCGCCTATCAACTCCGTTTGGCTGTGGATGAAATTGCCACCAATGTGGTTTCTCATGGCAGTTCGCAAATTCCCCATGAGGTGGTATTCAAAATTGAGACGGATATGGATGACGAATATCTTACGGTTATTTTAGAAGATACGGGGCAGCCTTACAATCCCTATCAAGCAGAAGGCCAAGAGGATTTACATCAGCCGTTAGAGCAACGGCGTTTTGGTGGCTTAGGGGTCTATTTGGCATTACATAGTGTGGATGAATTAAAGTATGAACGTTTAGGTCAGTGGAATCGACACACCTTCATCGTTAAAAGAGAGTGCCATGACCCACAATAGCGGCCACGTTCTCATTGTTGACCCCAACAAAGAATTACATATTGTTCTAGCTAATCCCATTACTACCCTCGGCTATTTGGTAACAATCGTTGAGCAAGGTCAGCAAGCTCTGGTTTTATTAGAAACCTATCGTTTTCATCTGCTGATAATATCGGCTACCTTACCCGATATGACGAGTGAGCAACTCCTTAAGCGGCTGAAACGAAAAAACCATTTAAGCGACCTTAATATTATTATGGTCTCGCATGAGCCGATAGATATTGAACTTTATCTTAAGCTGGGGGCGAAAGACTGGCTACAATTGCCATGTTCACCCACGATTATCAAAAATCGTCTTGGTACATACCTGCGCCAAAAACAGTTGGAGGAGTTGCGCCAACTGTATCAACAAGAACTTGATTATTCCGATAAATTAGCCAAAGATTTACTTTTAACTATTTATTCCGATAAATTAGCCAAAGATTTACTTTTAACTATTTTACCATTAGGGGCGGCGTTATCTGTCGAAAGTAATTTTGATAAATTACTGGAACGTATCTTGAATGAAGCCAAAGCTATTTGTAATGCTGATGGTGGCACGCTCTATCTTCGGACCGAAAATAACTATTTACGGTTCGCCATCATGGTAAATGATTCGTTACATATTACGATGGGGGGGGTGAATGGTAAACCGGTTGATTTGCAGCCCTTGCCCCTTTATGACGCGGTGACGCAGCAACCCAATATTTACAACATCTCCACTTACGCGGCGGTACGCGGCGAGTCTATTAACATTTCTGACATTTATAACAATGAGGATTTCGATTTTTCTGGCACGAAAGCCATGGATTTACGGCGGGGCTATCGCACGATTTCTAACCTGACCATTCCCCTAAAAAATCATTATGGGCAGGCGATTGGCGTATTACAATTGTTGAACGCCAAAGACTCCCAAACCAACCTAGTCATTCCTTTCGATTCCTATCATCAACAGGTGGTGGAGGCGTTGGCCTCGCAAGCAGCGGTTGTTTTAACGAACCAAATGCTCATGGAACGGCAAAAAGAGTTACTCTCTTTTGAGCGTGAACTTAAAATTGCCCGCGAAATCCAGATGGGTTTCTTGCCCAATGAATTGCCGCAGCCTACGGGCTGGGAGATTGCGGCCTATTACGCGCCCGCGTATGAAGTGGCAGGCGATTTTTATGACGCGTTTTATTTGGGCGACCATCAATGGGTTGGCTTGGTCATTGCCGATGTGTGCGACAAGGGGACGCAGGCGGCCTTGTTCATGGCACTCATTCGCAGCTTAATTCGGGCTTACTCGGAGCAGGAAGCCAACTTATTTAGCCCGTTGGATAGTGCTAATAAACCGTTAGAAACTGCGGCCATGGCGACTATTTTGGAAAATACCATTAACCAAACAAATCGTTATATTTTGCAAAATCACAGCCAGCAAAATATGTTTGCCACCCTTTTTTTTGGCCTGCTTGACCCGCTAACGGGCTTACTTAGTTATGTCAATGGCGGCCATAATGCCCCCATTATTACCAATGGTGTCGGCTTGCAGAATTTGTTAGAACCCACTGGCCCCGCCGTTGGTCTCATGCCTAACATTAAGTTTCAAGTGAAACAAATTACCCTCGCGCCCCATCAAACTTTGCTCGCTTATACCGATGGCGTGACCGATGCCCGTAATCCCCAGGGCAAAGCCTTCACCACGCAACACCTCCTCACCGTCGCCGCCGAGCCAACCTCCTCCGCCACCGCGCTGATTGATTATCTCCAAGCCCAAGTCCGCGCCCACACCGCCGAGGCCAACCAATATGACGATATTACCATGTTGGTGGTGCGGCGAGTCGGGGCTTAAATTAAAAATTGTTGACATTTTAACGCAAAGACGTGGAGGGCAAAAAAATAAAAAGAATCTTCGCGTCTTTGCGTTAAAATCTTGATATATACTGAGTATTTCAAGATTTGTCACCCTCACCCCTGCCCTCGCCCAAAGGGCGAGGGAGTCTCTTGTCTCCCCTCGCCTTTTGGGCGAGGGGCGGGGGTGAGGGTGATTTTTTAGCCGCGCCATAAACGGCTAAAACACGTTGGCGGGCTAGGGCATGGTCAATGATAGGTTGGGGGTAATCCATCCCGATGAGGCAGGCGGCGCGGCGTTGTTCAGCCAAATCCATTTGCCAGGGCGTGTGGATAAATTTGGCGGCGACATGGGCTAATTCGGGCAGCCAATGGCGAAGGTAATGGCCGTCGGGGTCAAATTTTTGGCTCTGCAAAATTGGATTAAACACCCGAAAATAGGGTGCGGCATCCGTGCCGACTCCCGCCGTCCATTGCCAACCGCCGTTATTTGCGGCAGGGTCGCCATCCAATAAATGTTGCATGAACCAGCGTTCACCCCACCGCCAATCAATCAGCAAATCTTTCACTAAAAACGAGGCCACAATCATGCGCGCCCGATTGTGCATCCAACCACTTTGCAGCAGTTGCCGCATGGCCGCATCCACCACTGGATAGCCCGTTTTGCCTTGACACCAAGCGGCAAACATGGTCGCGTCATTATTCCAAATAATTTGGTCAAAATGAGGTTGAAAACTGCGCGTCCGTACATGCGGAAAGTGGTATAAAATCGCCAGATAAAACTCTCGCCAAATGAGTTCATTGAGCCAAGTTTGCGCGCCTCGGCGGGCCTCATCCGTCGTCGCTTGGGCGCGGGCTTGATAAGCGAGAGTCATCATGTGACGGGCGGAAATTAAGCCAAAACGGAGATAGGGCGATAGTTGTGATGTTCCCGCCATCGCCATGAGGTCGCGTTGTTCAGCGTAATCATCAATGGATATTTCGATAAACGTTTGGAGACGGCGTTGCGCCTCCGCCTCGCCTGGTGGAAAAGGCAAGTGGGGCGATAAAGTGGGTTCAGTCGGTAGCGGGTCACTCGCTAGATGAGTTGGCGTAATAATACGACTTGGCGCGGGCAACAGGGAGTCGGGCGGGGGCAGGGCTTGCCAGGCGCGGCTGTAAGGAGTGAAAACAGTATAAGGTGCGCCATTTGATTTTAAGACTTCGTTAGGGTGACGCAGGCTGAGACTGGAAATTAATTGTAAGGGCAGAGTTTGTTGGATGGCCTCATCACGGCGGCGGGCGTAGGGTGAAAAATCGGCCTCGGCATAAATCGCGCTCGCGCCACTCTCGGCCAGAAATTCAGTCAGCACAGTCAGGGGTGAGCCTATTCGCACGATTAGCCGACTGCCGCGCGCTTGTAATTCATGGTCAAGCTGCCGCAGATTTGCCCATAAAAAAGCCAGCCGTTTTTCGCCCACGTAAGGCGAGGCCAATAACGTGGGGTCTATAATGAAGAGGGGGATGACCTGCTCGGCTGGCGCGAGGGCGGCGTGCAGGGTTTGATTGTCGGTTAGGCGTAAATCACGGCGAAGCCACCAAATAGTTGTGGTCATTGATAGTGAGGGTATATGGAGTCCAAATCTTTAGATTTGACTATCAAATCTAAAGATTTGGACTCCTATTTTTGACGGTGCTGAGTCTATGGTCGAAAAATTCTAGGCTAAAAAGGGGAGATGTCAAATAAAAAAGGGGCGGAATGGTTTAAATTGAATCGGTTAGGTAAATGTGTTATACTCCAGTTTAGAAATTGTGTTGCCATGAACAGACAGGAATGTCTGTTCTACCGTAGGTCAGACATTTTTGTCTGATTTATTTGCTTTAAATAACATACAAGGGCTTACGCCAAAGCCAAGCCTACCCCCTTAATCCCCCGACATCGCCCTCATACGGGGATAAAGGGGAGATTTCACTCCCTCTCTTATGTAGGAGAAGGTTGGGGTGAGGTTTTTAGAGCGGCTAAGAGGACAAAATGAACCAACCGCATGAACGCCAACGGGCGATAGATTTAGCAACATTAAGCCAAACGCCTTCATACCAGGCCACGGAACGGGTGGTGCAAAATTTTCAACGGGCCAAGCGGCGCGCCAGAACGGAGGAAATGTTGGCCTCCATTCGGCGGCTGCCGATTGATTTGCTGGCGTTTGACCAGGTACAAGCCCGACTAAAATTGAGCCATAAGGTTTATCAAGGCTTACAAGATGTTCCCTTGAATAAAATTGTGGGTAGTGTCAATCGCTCAGATGATTTTACCCGTACCTTTATGCCCCGTAAGGATTCCATCCAACCGCGCTGGCAACAGGTTGACCGCTTGATGAATGAGCAGGGTTTTCCGCCGATTGAATTATATCAAGTGAGCCACATTTATTTTGTGCGCGATGGACATCATCGGGTGTCGGTGGCGCAACAGGAGGGGTTGGAGACGATTGAAGCGCATGTGTGGGCGTATGAGAGCCGCGTGCCGTTGTGGGCGGATGATACAAGCCATGATATTGATATTCGGGGCGAATATGTGGAGTTTTTGGAACGGACGCAGTTGGATAAATTTCGCCCCACGCCGCCGATAATTTTTATGGAGTTGGGCTGTTATTGGGCGTTAGAAGAGGAAATGGCAATACATCGTTATTATTTGGGGTTGGAACAGGGGCGTGACCCAACCTTTCAGGAGGCCATGTTAGATTGGCACGATAAAGTTTACATGCCGTTAGTTAAGGCGATTTTAGAGGATGAATTATTGACCTATTACCCTGGGCGGACGGTGGCGGATTTGGCGTTGCATATTATTAAACATCAATATTGGTTGGAAGGACAATCGCAAGAGGAAGAAATTAGCATGGCCGAGGCCACGGAGGATTTTGCGGAGCGTCTCCGTCGTAGCCCCTGGCGGCGGTTGCAATCATGGGTGGCGCACCGCATTTTAGGCCAGCCGATTTATTGGCCTGGGGAGAATAATTGAGAGGGTAATAAATTTTAACGCAAAGACGCGAAAGCGCAGGGATTAAAATGTTGTTAAAAACCTTTGCGTCTCTGCGTTAAAATCTTTCGTTTCTTTGTTGATTTGATGTCACGTTGAGATGTGTTATAATGCGTTCATGCTACAGTAGGACTTACGCAAACACCTCACCCCAGCCCTCTCCTACGTAGGAGAGGGCGCAAAATCTCCCTCCGATGTCGGGGGGATTAAGGTGGGTAGACTTGGCTTTTGCGTAAGTCCTATACAGGTTAGTTATCACTTCTTATTCCCATGCCCCTCACCCCCGAAACCTTACAAAACGCCATCCTCACCGCCATGCGGCGACAATGCTTTGCCAATACGCCTGATTATGGGCAAAATGAGGGGCTACCCATGCAAGAGCCGCCCTCATTGGATATTGCGGTGATTGCCTTTCCTGACCATGCCCCACCCGTTTATGCCAATATCTTAAGCTGGCGTGACTGTCCAGAAGGGCAAGCCGTTCAGTTTGACCCGCAAACTTTAGCCGTAACGGGGATTCGTTGGCAAAAAGATGCGCGTGATGCCAACATGGAGAGTTATTTGTGGCATAAGGGGGCGCGCTGGACGGAGTTGGCTTTAACCCCCCTTAATCCCCCCGATTCAGGGGGAGACCAAACTACTCCCTCACCCCAGCCCTCTTCCAATGGGAGAGGGAGTCAAATCTCACCCCAGCCCTCTTCCAATGGGAGAGGGAGCGAAAGCAATTCCCCTCTCCCATTGGGAGAGGGGGCAGGGGGTGAGGGCAAGCCCTTTGTCATCTCTTATCCCGCTTCATTATTAAAGCTCATGCCTGCGGTCATGGTGATGAGGTTAGTGGATAAAGGGAAATTACAGTTAGACACGCCCTACAGTGACGCGGCGGGCGTGACTAAATTGATTGAACAGTGGCTTGATGAGATGATTACGGTGAGTTCTAATGAAGCCACTTTTGCTATCTATCGGTTGCTCCATGCGCTTGGCGAATTGTCGCCTGAGCAGAATCATCTGAATAAGTTATTTGCGAGTCTCGGTTTAAGCACCTTACAATCCAATGATACCCGCGCCAGTGACGGCTCATTTTTCAACAGTGGCGGTTCAGGCGTAGGCGCGCACCACATGACGGCCTGGGATACGGCGCGCTTGCTGTGGCTGTTGGATACGGCGACCCCGCGCCCAACATGGCAAGTGCAGGGGCAGCCCGTTCATTACGATTTTATGAGCGCGGCGAGTAAAGATATGTTGGTCAATCGTTTTTTGGGGCAGCAAGCACAGCATGAAATGTTAAGCACCACCGCGTGCGCGGGCGTGCCAGGTCGCGTGGCGGGGATTCCTGCATGGTTGCCAGAACGTTGGCTGGATGAACAAGGTTACTTTACCGCTTATCAAACCTTACAGGTTTCTAACCTTGACTTACGCCCCCATAACGCGGCGGCGGAAGTGACCTTTGCTCATAAGACAGGTTTAACGGAAAATTACGGCAGTGATGCGGGCATTGTGCGCGGGATTGCGGGGAAGGCCAAACGCCATTACATTATTGCGTTTATTTCTAATTTAGGGTATCGTTATACCAACACTCAGGGTATTTATTATCCGCAAACCATTCCCGCAATGGCCGCCGAGATTGATACTTTCTTAAAAGCTCATTTGGAATAAAACAGAAGCACCTCACCCCAACCCTCTCCTATTTAGGAGAGGGCGTAAAATCTCCCCCCGATGTCGGGGGGATTAAGGGGGGTAGATTTAGGAATCAGGATTTAATAACTTACTCATTTCAAATTACCAGAACAGACAAGAATGTCTGTTCTACCATTGGGTAGGTCAGACATTCTTGAGTTTTGGGACAGTTAATTAATCCTCATTCCTTAGCATATAAAAGCGAGGAGATTTACATGACAGTTGGCGTGGAACTTCGAGATGTAACCAAACGATTTGATGATTTTGTAGCAGTAGATAATGTTTCCTTGCAAGTCATGGACGGCGAATTTTTCTCGTTGCTTGGCCCTAGTGGCTGCGGCAAAACCACCAACCTCCGCATGGTGGCGGGCTTTGAATTGCCCACCAAAGGTGAAATTTATCTTAAGGGAAAACCCGTAGGACAGTTGCCGCCCTTTAAGCGCAATGTCAATACCGTTTTTCAAAATTACGCGCTGTTTCCTCATCTAACGGTGGCGGAGAATGTGGGGTTTGGCTTGGAACTCAAGAAATTGCCCAAGCCCGAAATTGAGAAGCGGGTCGTAGAGGCGTTAGAAATGGTACGACTGCCCAATGTGGGCAAGCGCAAACCGCAACAACTCTCAGGCGGGCAGCGTCAACGGGTGGCTTTAGCCCGCGCCATCATCAATCGCCCCGAAGTGTTGCTCTTAGATGAACCGTTGGGCGCGTTAGATTTGAAACTGCGGCGTGCCATGCAGCTTGAATTGAAAGAAATCCAACAGCAATTGGGCATGACCTTTATTTTTGTGACGCATGACCAAGAGGAAGCCCTCACCATGAGTGACCGCATTGCCGTCATGAATTTGGGGCATGTCTTACAAGTGGGTACGCCCAAAGAGATTTATGCGCGCCCCAACAGCCGTTTTGTGGCCGATTTTATTGGCGAGACTAATTTTTTACCTTGTAAGATAGTGAAATCCCCTGCCGCAGGTATGGCTGAGGTGAACTTGGGCGGTGAATTTAACCTCCAGGCCGCGTGTGAAGTTGAGGTTCATGTCGGGCAAGAGGTTACGCTTGCCATTCGCCCCGAAAAAATTAACCTTCATTCGCTCCAAGAGTCGTTGATTGATGACGCAGTATTAACAGGCACGATTATGGAGATTGTCTATCTCGGCACCGATACGCGCTACACGGTCTGGATTATGGATAATATTTCGTTAGAAGTTCGCCAACAAAATGTGGTGGATACCGATGACATGGGTCATTTTCAGCGCGGCGAAGAGGTTAAAATTAGTTGGTTATCCAATTCGGGGCGGGTGTTGATTAATTGAACGCGAAGCCGCGAAGTTGTGCGAAGAAAGGCGAAAAGTTCCATCTGCAAATAGCCATTATAAGGTTTCAAACCTTATAATGGCTCGAAACGTTTTTCTTCGCGTGCCTTCGCGGATTATCAAAAGGATGGTCACTCGTGCGCTCACGTCAGAAAGCCTATTTAGCCGTTTTATTAAGCCCTGGAGCCTTATGGCTGCTATTTTTCTTTATTACCCCATCGCTACTAATTGTTGTTTATAGTTTGTTAGAGCGTAAAGATGGCGGTGGTGTGATTTGGTCATTTACCCTCGATGCCTACATCAAACTTTTTACCCCCAATGAAGGCACGTTCATTAATGATTTCCTGATAATTTTCCTGCGCTCATTTTGGTGGGCTACCTTAACCACCGTCATCTGTTTACTGGTGGGTTATCCCCTCGCCTTCTACATTGCCCGCCAAAAACCCTCCGTTGCCAGCACCTTGCTTTTCTTAGTGATGATTCCTTTCTGGACAAATTTCTTAGTCCGCACCTACGCCTGGAAATTTATCCTGAATAATAACGGTTTGATTAACACTATCTTACAAGCCTTTGACTTTGCGCCCTGGTCACTCATCAACACCCCCACCGCCGTTCTCATTGGCATGGTTTACGGTTCATTACCGTTTATGGTGTTGCCGTTATACGCCTCCATTGAGAAATTTGATTTTAGTCTGGTGGAAGCGGGGCAAGATTTGGGCGCAACCTATTGGCAAGTCTTCACCCGCATCTTTCTCCCCCTCACCTTACCAGGTATTGCGGCGGGGTCAATTTTGGTTTTTATTCCCACCGTGGGGCAATATGTTGTCCCCACCATTTTAGGCGGCGGCAAAGTTGCCATGTTAGGGAACATTTTGGCCCAGCAATATGGCTCGGCCTTAAATTGGCCTTTCGGCTCGGCCATTGCGGTGGTCTTTATGGTGTTACTTATGGGTGGCATTATCATCTACTTTCGGATTGAACAGGAACAGGAGATTTAACCATGGACAACCAATTCTTAACATGGGGCAAGCGGCTCTTATGGCTGAACATGCTTTTTTCATTCCTCTTTTTGTATATTCCCATTGTCATTTTGGTGGCTTTTTCCTTTAACGATTCCCGTTTAGGGGCGCGTTGGGAAGGCTTCACCCTCAAATGGTATGTCGAAATGTTTAGTAGTGATGCCGTCTTGAGCGCGTTATCAAATAGCCTCATCGTTGCCTTCACCGCCACCACCATCGCCACTATTTTAGGCACGATGACCGCCGTCGCGATGGAGCGTTTCCGTTTCCCCTTCCGCAAAACCTTTGACGGCATTTTATATCTGCCCGTCATTATTCCTGATATTGTGATGGGCGTGTCATTGTTGGCCTTTTTCTCCTTGCTCACCAGCATCGTGAATGGCGCATTAGGTTTGTCAGGCAATGACTCCATTCGGCCTGGTTTGGTCACGGTGATTATTGCCCATATTTCGTTTATCATTTCTTTTGTGACGATTGTGGTTCGTACGAGTTTGAAAGATTTTGATAAGTCCCTAGAGGAAGCCGCCCAAGATTTAGGCGCAGATGAATGGACAACATTTCGTCGTATTACTTTACCGTTGATTGCACCAGGCATTTTAGGCGGGGCGTTACTTGGCTTCACCTTGTCGTTAGATGATTACGTCATCACCGCCTTCACTACGGGGCCAGGCGGGACAACACTGCCCATTGAAGTTTTTGGGCGCATCCGCCGTGCCATCAGCCCTGAGATTAACGCCATTTCCACCTTAATGTTGATGATGTCCATGATGTTGATAATCATTTCTCAAGTGGTGCAACGGCGCAGTGCGAAAATGTAGCTAAGGAATAAGGATTAATTAACTGTCCCAAAACTTTAGGGTCAGACAAGAATGTCTGACCTACCCAACGTAGAACAGACATTCCTGTCTGTTTTGGCAGTTTGAAATGAACAAGTTATTTAATCTTGATTCCTAAATGAGTTATGGAGTCCAAAGCCGTAGGCTTTGACCTGCTCATCAAAGCCTACGGCTTTGGACTCCACTCATAGGTAACAAACAGGAGTGTCAAAATTTTATTTTGACAGGCGAAAATGAAATTTTCGCACTCCTTAAGTGAACGTTTTATAACTATTACACTGTTCATTTAGTTATTATAGTATCATCAGCCATTATAAGGCTTTAAGCCTTATAATGGCTACTATAAAAATTAAATGAACAAAGCACTCTAAATGTAAGCCCGTTATTGTTAAAATAGATTAAAGGAGAAGAAAAATGTCTTACCAAAACCAATTTAAGCCCGTTTGGAGATTGATTA
The DNA here is from genome assembly GCA_020049115.1 of Chloroflexota bacterium. Lineage (GTDB taxonomy): Bacteria > Chloroflexota > Anaerolineae > 4572-78 > J111 > JAIFLK01. The sequence continues at coordinate 14,542 of JAIFLK010000020.1, forward strand.
CCTTGATTACGTTAGCCTTACTTATGACCGCTTGTGGTGGCAGCAGCACGCCTGCCCCCGCCGAGAAGCCCGCCGAAGCCACCGTTGCTAAAGCAGAGGAAAAAACCGCCGAAGAAAAGCCCAGTGAAGCCGCCACCACTGACCGTTGTGGCGATAAAGCTAAGTTAGTTAAAAATATCAATATGTTTAACTGGGCGCAATACATGGACCCAGAAATTTTGAAACAATTTGAAGCTGAATGTGGGGTTAAGGTACGTGAAGATATTTTTACCAGTAATGAGGATATGATTGCCAAAGTCCAAGCGGGTAATTCAGGTTATGATTTGGTGATTCCCTCAGATTACGCCGTAGATATTATGGTACGGGGCGATTTGTTGGCTGAATTAGACCGAGCCAATATTCCCAACATTAAAAATCTTAACCCCTTACAAATGGGGCTGTATTACGATAAAGAGAATAAATTTAGCCTACCTTATCAATGGAATATAACGGGAATTGCATATAATGTGAAAACATTTCCTACACCACCTGATAGCTGGGCGTTATTGTTTGACCCCAAACAATTATGTGAGCATAAGGGCTTTGCCTCTATGCTAGAAGATGAACGGGAATCCATTGGCGCGGCCTTGAAATTTTTGGGCTATTCCTATAATGATACTGACGCGGCTCATCATGAAGAGGCCAAAAAGATTTTATTAGGCCAAAAAGAATGTATTGCGGGTTATAACTCCGATAGCGTGAACCAAACCCTCGCGGGTGAGGAAATTCTTTTTGCTCATGCTTGGGCGGGGATGGCTGCCCAAGCCCGTGCCGAGAACGATAATATTAAATTTGTTATCGCCAAAGAAGGTGGCGCAATTTGGCAAGACAACATGGCAATTCCCAAAGACGCGCCCAATAAATACACTGCCGAAGTTTTCATCAACTACCTGTTAGACCCTGCGATTGGGGCGCAACTGAGCAATTTTACCTACTACTTTACGCCCAATAAAGCCGCCGAACCGTTATTATCGGAAATGTATCACAAAATATTAACCGAAGGTGGCATGATGATCGATGAGGAAACTCATAAACGGCTGGAATGGATTGAGCGAAATGATAAATCCATCATCTTCTCTGACACCTGGACAGCCGTTAAAGCACAATAAAACTTAACAATTTCATTCTATTTTCCTAAAGACACACCATCAACACATTGCAATTGTGTTTCATGGTGTGTCTTTGTGGATTCTATCGTTTTACACCTAATTAGAGGTAACATTAAGGAGTTGCCATGTTAGACCAGCCTAGTTGTTATTGCTCTCCCAAATTAGAAGGGGTTCTTATTTCTGAGGGGCATCGTGGTCTGTTTGCTCGTCAGCCCATCAAAATGCATGAAGTTTTAGTGGTATGGGGTGGCGAGATAGTTACCTATCAAACTTTATGCCAATTGCCTACCAAACAGCAACAATTAAGTATTCAAGTTGAGGATAATTTATATCTTGTTACGACAAAGGAAGGGCCAGGCGATTGGGCGAATCATTCCTGTAACCCTAATGCAGGGCTAGATGGTCAGATTACGTTACGTGCCATGCGGGATATTGCGGTAGGTGAACAAATTTGTTTTGACTACGCCATGGCCGACAGCAGCAATTATGATGAATTTGATTGTCAATGTGGCGGGGCAAATTGTCGCGGGCGGGTCACGGGCAATGATTGGCAAAATCCTGAATTATGGCAACGTTACGTGGGCTATTTCTCGCCTTATCTCCAACGGCGGATTGACCAACTTAAAGTCGTTTCTTTCCCCCGCAATGGCACTATCACCCGCCGTCGCCGCCGCGCCTATCAATTTGCTTAAATGAGCTACAACGAATGGCGAAATAAACGAATAAAAACCGTTTAAAAATTCGTTTATTTCACCATTCGTTGTAGCCCCTTTCCTATGCTAAAAACAACGCCCTTTTGGATAGATACTGTAACCTCTACTTGCCCCATATCGCCCCTTCCCGCCCAAGCCGACATTGCGATTGTTGGCGGAGGCTATACGGGGCTATCCGCCGCGCGCACATTGGCGAAGGCGGGCCTAAAAGTGGTCGTGTTAGAGCAAGGCCGCTTGGGGCAAGGGGCGAGTTCCATGAATGGCGGGCAGGTTAGCACGGGGCTTAAGGAAGGCGCGCCTTCGCTCATTAAGCAATATGGCCCCATCATGGGGCGGGAGTTGTGGGAAGCCTCCGTTAGAGCCGTTCATTTAGTTAAGGACATGATTGCCGAAGAGCAAATTGCCTGTGATTTCAAATTGAGTGGTAGCCTTCATTTAGCCTATCGCCCTCGCCATTATGACCACTTGGCGCGCAAAGCCGACTGGATAGTAAAACATCTTAATTATCACGAACAAACCCTCATCCCGAAAGAAAAGCTCTCTGAGCATATCGGCTCAGAGGCATTTTATGGTGGCTTGCTTGACCATTTAGGCGGTAGCTTACATCCTGCTAAATATTTGCAAGGAATGGCTCAAGCGGCGGTCACTGCGGGGGCCATGCTATGTGAGCAAGCGCAAGTTTTAACCGTTGAACGCCCCATATCTCAGGGCGATTATCAGCTTGAAACGACACAAGGCTTAATACGCGCCCATCAAGTGTTGGTGGCTACCAACGGCTATACGGGGTCACTTGTGCCACAAATTCAACGGCGGGTTTTTCCCGTTGGCAGCTATATGATAACCACCGCGCCCATTTCGCCCCGCTTGCAACGGGAACTCAGCCCGCGTGACCATGTGTTTTATGACAGCAACCGTTTCCTTAATTACTTCCGCCTTACGCCTGATGGCCGCGTAACCGTTGGTGGGCGCAACTCGCTTGACCCCCATTTGGATTTGCATGAGAGTGCCACCTATCTGCGTGAAGCCATGTTACGGATTTATCCCCAAACTCGCGAACTGCCCATCACCCACAGTTGGGGCGGGCGGCTCGGCGTAACCTTTGACGTAATGCCCCACATTGGCCGCGTGCAAGGCATTTATTACGCGCTCGGCTATTGCGGGCATGGTGTCACCATGGCGACCTATCTCGGCCAGGAGGTGGCGCGCCTCATGAGTGGGCAAATTCGCCGCAGCCCCTTCATGGAAATTGCCCATCAAACTTACTTTTTCTATCGGCAAAAGCCATGGTTTTTGCCCTTCGCTGCCGCCTTTTATCGCGTGCTAGACCAAATGAGCTAACAAAATTAAACTTTTTGGAGTGCAAACCTTCAGGTTTGCGCTGTAATTTGTGGAGCAAACCTGAAGGTTTGCACTCCAATTTGTCATCTCGCGCACTATATTTTTGGAGCAACCAATGAACACCGAGTTATTATCTTCTGTTTGGACACATTTAACCCAAATTCAACCTGTTCGTGGCGAGGGCATTTATCTTTATGACGCTCAAGGCCAACGTTACACCGACTTTACTTCGGGTATCGGCGTAACCAATACGGGGCATTGTCACCCCAAAGTCGTCGCGGCCATCAAAGCGCAAGCCGACCAACTCTTTTTTGGACAGATGAATATCGTCATTTCGCCAGTGGCTTTAGCTTTAGCAGAATCCTTAAATGAAGTGACCCCACCCGCGCTAGACCAGTTTTTCTTCGCCAACAGTGGCGCGGAGGCCGTTGACACCCGCGCTAGACCAGTTTTTCTTCGCCAACAGTGGCGCGGAGGCCGTTGAGGGCGCAGTCAAATTAGCCCGTCATGCGACAGGCAAACGTAATATCATCGTTTTTCAGGGCAGTTTTCATGGCCGCACCGCCCAAGCCATGGCGATGACCACCTCCAAATATGCCTACCGTTATAATTATCAACCCTTGCCTGGCGGTATTTTTGTCGCTCCTTTCCCTTACCGTTATTTTTATGGTTGGGATGAAGCGCAAACGGTAGAATTTTGTCTCAAGCAACTTGATTTACTTTTCAGGAGTCAGACCGAGCCTAGCGAAACGGCAGCCATCGTCATTGAACCTGTTTTGGGTGAGGGCGGCTATGTGCCTGCGCCTAACTCATTCTTACAAGCCTTGCGCGCCTTGTGTGATAAGCACGGTATTTTGCTGATATTTGATGAAGTGCAAACGGGTTTTGGACGCACAGGCAAAACCTTTGCCTTAGAACATGCCAATGTCGTGCCAGATGTGCTGATTATGGCAAAAGGGCTAGGCAGTGGTTTGCCCATTTCCGCCATTGCCTCGCGCCGCGAATTGATGGCAAAATGGAAACCAGGCACGCATGGCGGCACTTACGGCGGCGGCAGCGCGATTCCGATGGCGGCGGCGCGGGCTTCCATTGAGGTCATGCGTGAGGAAAAACTGGCCGAAAACGCGGCGAAGATGGGAGAACGCCTCATGGACGGCCTGAGCGAGTTACAACAACGTTACCCCGTTATCGGTGATGTGCGCGG
>JAIFLK010000041.1 GCA_020049115.1 Chloroflexota bacterium
AACCCCGCTGATTTGCAGGGAGATGTCGCCGTCAGCCAAAAACTGTCGCCAATCCCCATGGTGATTGGTCAAAGCGGTTCGCTTAAAAGCTATATCGAAGTAGTCAATAATGGGCCAAACGCGATGGTTGGTGTGGTTGTGACCCAGGAATTGGCTCAATTTGATAGTTTCGTCACACTTTACCGCGAGGTTGACTCCTTAACAAGTTGTGACTATACCGAGAGTGCCACTAGCCGCGCCCTAGTCTGTACTCTGGGTAATTTAGCGGTGCAAGAAAAACGGTGGATTACCGTGACCCATGTGTTCGCGCCCCGCCTGACCACCATGTTAACCAGCAAGGTTAAGGTAAATTCAGGCATTGATAAAGACCAAACGAACAATATCATTACCTCTACTTTGAGCTTTACGACCATTACCAGTTTAAGCTGGAATGGGATTGATTTGTGGGGCAATGTGGTGTCTGAGGCCAATGGGGTTAAACGACTGAACCAACGGCCCACCATAGGTTTATTTAAGTTGACGGGTGACCAAGATTACCTTGAGGTTACGACAGACAAAGTGACCATGAACGGCACTTTGTCCCTGCCAGGCTCAACACCGTTACCCGTTTTGCAAGGACGAGTTATTTATTATAAAAACGGCACCCTGGATTTAAGCCAAGCGACCGTTTTAATCACCCAAGCGGCCAAATTCCCCTTGAGTAAAGTAACTATTAGTAGCCTTGATTTTCGGCGGGGCGTGGTGAAGGCTCAGGGACTGTTTGACCAAACGCGGGGCGACGCGAAACTTAACTTTATCTTGCCCTTTGAAATCCAGCCTGGCCCCATCTATTCCCGCGGCGATGCGCTGACCCAAACCCCCATCATTAGTTATACCCATAGCAGTGGTAAATGGGGACTTTTCCTCAAACCTGCCCGTTTAGAGTTGACGGGTTACGGTAGCCCATATGAAATACGCGCCACCGCAGGCGGCACCGTTCATTATCCGCAACCCAACTCGGATAAAATCGCTGATTTGGATAGCTTGATTATCTCGATGGACACGCCAACCTTCAAAGGCACGACCAAAAATAATATCGCTGTGCCTATCAGCGATAATGTCAACATGATGCTTGGCCGCGCCCTGAATGAAAAAGGTATTATCGCGGCGGATGTTTTATGGAATGGGGTAACTTTCTCGCAAGTGGCTTTGGACAAAAATGGCTTAAGTTTAGTGGGGCAAACCTTCAGCCAACCTCCTGCGGGCGGCCAAGCCTCCTTGCGAGGATTCCAAATTCCGCAATTGGTCAGCCAATTTACGATTGATACGGCTACAGGGATTCATCGTCTGGGTAAATCCGCGTTGGTGGATTTATACGTTAATATCAACGGGAGCAACAAGACATATCGTAATATCGCACTGGGTAGCTCGATACCCGATATTATGATTTCATTCGGGCCAAGTGTAACCCTAACCTTGAAAGCCCCAATATTGACGGCGGGCAATAAAACGGGGGAGTACGTTTTAACGGTGAACCAAGTCACCTGGACGTTACCGCCTATTTTAGGTGGTGGCAGCAGCACCTTACAGGTTAGTGGTAAAAGCCTGACCATCCCTGCAACGGGGAGCAATAGTGAAACCTTTTTTAATAGTTTACCCTTTCCCACTAATATTGTTTTAGGCCAATTAAAGTTCATGCGTGAAAGTATCAGGCCAAAAATACAGTTTTCGTCAGATGGGGGGGCGGCGAGCCTTAGCTTAAACGGCACGTTAACGGGGTCGCTGAGTCCTCTCCTCATCACCACCGTCAACATTAACTCGGCGGGCGAAGTGTCGGGTACAGTAGATAAATTCAAGTTTAACTTAGCAGGTTTCACCATCTCCAAAGATGGTCCCATTGCCTTTACGGTTAATGCGCGCCAAGAGGTGGTATTTGCCATTGGCGATATTGGGGTTGATTCGGAACTGTTCCCCTCCGCCAAAATCTACGGGGTGCGGGTTACTGACGGAAATAGGGTTAAATTGGCGGGGGGCAAATTCAGCTTCGCCAAACTGCCCTGGGGTGGCTCTGAACCCGCGCAACCTGCGAAAAAGGGGTTGGGGCTAACGATTGAGGCGTTTAGTGGCGAGTTGAAAGAGGAGCCAGAAAATAGCGGCATCTATGAAATTACGGGCGAGAGCGGTATCAGCATCGGGCCAGGCCCCAGCAATACCGTCCCCCGCAAATGTACGGGGATTGAGGCCAGCCTCACTTTGAAATATGATAGCAATACTCGCAAACAAGTGCTGGAACTGAAACCCCAAGCCGACTTAAAACTGGTGACGACTGACCCCGCCACAGGCGCGGTTATCACTACTCCCATTACGGCCAAGCTGCTGCAAGACCCTGTGGCGCGGGCGCGCTTAGAACGCGACATCGCCTTTAAGGCGGCGAGTCTCTATCTCAATTGTGAGATTCCGTTATTCACAGGTGTAACCTTAACGAGATTTGGCGGCGGCGTGGTCATTGAAGATACCTATCTCCAGGCTTACGTGAGCATCAGCGTGGCGTTAGGCAACCCTGGGGCGATTTTCCTCTCCATTGAAACGACTGCCCAACTGCAAGTGCCTTATCGCGTCTGTATCGTTAGAAAATACCATGTCTATCGCGACCAAAAAGTCTATGAGGACATGAAACGAATTGAAACCACCGATACAAATTGTGATAAATACAGTTGGGGACCCTTTGTTGTTAATGCTAACAACGTGGGAAATCTCCCATATGATGTAAGAATAAGATACGCTTTTGGCGTAGAGGGTCTTGAACGCCTCATAAAGCTCATGACCAAGAATGGTTATACCGCAGATGATATGGAATGGTATGTCAATACCCTTAGTTACGATGATACAAAGCCGCCGATGATGAGGGTCTGTCAGTATCATTTCAAAAAATGTGATACCGATTTGGAAACGTATTTGAATAGCAGAACATTCGAAACCCTAACAAAATTGGGTTATACCCTCATTGGTACCGAAGCCACCTTAAAGGAGTATCCTTTCCAACTTTCCTTAACGGGTACGCCGAAGCTGTTTGACCTAGAGATGTTTAAGTTAGGCCAACTCGCCTTAATTTTGGATACGGGTGGGGCCGAAGGCACGCTAAAAGCCAATTTTATGAGTGGGGCAATTCGGAATAAGATAGACGTGTCCCTACAATTCTGGTGGGAGGGCGGCAAGTTTGGCTTTGCAGGCAAGGGCGACCTGGTGTCGCGACTGAGCTTAAAAAATATTTCTAATTCATTACCCGACATCGGTATCAATTTCAAAGTGGGCTTTGAGGTGGGTCAATTTTACGATAGCAACCACAAAAAGGTCACTGGGTTTAAAGGCACCTTTGGCGTCAAGATAGATTTATTTTTCTGGAAATTGAACCTTGATGTGGGCTTTTTCATCGGCTCTAAAGATGGCAAACTGGTCATGACCTTTGGTGGTAATATCAATAAATATCAGTTAATTACTCGCAACAATGCGCGTGAGGCTAAAGCCGCCCTAGACCGCCAAAAAGAGCCGCGTAATAAAACTGATGTCGGTGACCAGGTGAAGTTCTTAGATGTCAACCCTGACCTGACCTTTCTGCCTGAACCCGCTGGCCGCGCCAATAGTTCTAGCGCACGCCAACAGCAAGATATTTTGGTGGACGTAAATATGCCTTACGCCAAAGCCAAGTCGCAAGTCACTTTGCAACGTCAAGGCAACGGCCCCACCATGAACCTGATTGCGCCTGATGGGACGGTTTATGGCACCGATAATCTGCCTGCGGGTATCAGCTATGACGAGCAAATAAGTTATCTACCGCAAGGTGGACAATCTCCTGCCGCCAGTCGGGGCATGGGACAAGTGCGCGTGGTTAATGCCGTCGCGGGCTTGGGCGCGGTAGATGTGCTGCTGAATGACCAACCGATTTTCAACTCGGTGGCCTTTGCCCAAACCACGAACTATGCGGCCTTCCCGCCAGGGGCTTACACCCTTAAGTTTGTGCAAGGTGGCACGGTTCTAGCGCAAAGTTCAATCAACTTGGGCGTGGGTTTAGATTATACCATTTTAGCCACAGGCAAGCCTGGCGCGGTAGTCGCTTGGCCGTTGCAAGATAACAACGAGCCGCGCGAACCAGGCATGGGCTACGTGCGCTTCATCAATGCGGCTGCCCCTCCTTACACAGGAGGCGGTACGACTTTGAGCGTGCAAGAGTATATGGGCAGCACCTTTTTTGACGGCGTGGCCTATCAACGCAGTGGCGATTATTACCCCTTAGCTCCCAAAGAATATTACTTAATGTTGTTGGATAATCAACAGCAATTCTTACAAGAATTTACCTCTACAGTGGAGTCGGGGCATACCTACAGCTTAATCATGTTTAATGACCCTCTGACCACAACCCTCCGCCCCGTCTTGGTGGAGGACAATGCGGGTTTTGCGGCCATGTCTATTGTCAATATAACGGGGCAACCCTTAACCATGACCGTAGACGGCCTGAATTATGGCACGGTTATTACCCGTAAGGAAATCGGCCTGATGGTGGGCAGCCATGCCATTCAATTGAGCAATGGCGCGGCCACCTTAGCCCAAACGGTCAATCTCACTAGCACAGTGCATCAAGCGGTGGTGGCTTATACCGCAGGTGGTCAACTCCAAAGCCTCCTGCGCCAAGACAGTCGCACTTTATCAGCTAACCTTGAGGGCGAACCGACTCAAGTTCGAGTAGCGAATTTTAACGAAAATGGCCCCGCCTTCATGGTCAAGTTGATTTCCAGTCTCGGCGGGCCGCAATTTTTGACCGAAACGCTGAGTTTCAAACAGGTCAGCGCGGCCACTGAAATTATCTCCTCGACGCGAGTGCAAAGCTATCAGGTGGTCATTTTGGCCGCCGATGGCACAACGGTTTATACCTCCGCCACCGTGTCGTTAGATGAAGCCAGTAACTATACGTTATATGTCTATCAAGTCAAGGGACAATGGCAACTGTTCGCGGCGCGTGAGGCCTGGTTACTCAAAAAAGTGGTGGCGCGTTATGGTTTAGATAGTGTAACGCCAGGCAAATGGCAGGTACGCTTAAATGGCGATACCCTCAATGGCGGCGATTATAGCATGAGCGTGGAAGGGAACAGCCCTGCGCCGACCTTTAGTGACGTGCATGTGGATAGTAGCAATCCCGCCCAGCCGATGTTACGGTGGAAGTTGGATAGTAGCCATGCCCCTGATACGGCGGTGCAAATTTTCATCAAAGAAAACAAGACCATTACCGAAACTTACACCATAACCAACACTGACGGCACAACTAGCACCAACATGCAGCTCATTTATGAAGGGCTGCCCTTCACCGACATCATCAGCAAACCGACTGAGGCGAGTTGGACGAATGGCACCTTACAAAGTTATCCGATTGATTTGAGCCTGCTCAAAGATGGCGATTACGCGTTCTATCTGCAAGCCAATGACAACATCAATCCCCTCAGTCAAAGCGGCGCGCCTGAAATGTTGACCGTCAAACATCCCTGGCTGACCACTTGGCAAGCAGGCTTAGTCATCACCCCCGCCACCGCCTATCGGCAAATCAGCCTGAGTTGGCAACCATATAGCAATCCCAATATGACGAATTATTTACTCATGTGGCAATCGCCCACCGAAACCCGCACCAGCCAAGTTGCGATTAGTAAAGAGGCACCAAGTACCACCTTAGATAATCTCATTGCGGGGCAACAATATTCCGTTACTTTGGCGGCGTACGATTACAAGAATGACCGTTACAGTTACTCCGAAGCCGTCAATGTGACCATTCCCACTGCGCCCTTTGAGTGGGTGCAGCCAACGGCCACGATAACGGCTATCGCGGGGCAAAGTCGGGTTATTTATCTTAACTTAACCACGCCCTTAACCGCCTATCCCGCCAGCGTCATGCTCTATCCCTCCGTCACCGACAACGGCCTCGCCCTCTCGCCGAGTACCAGTGAAGTCATTCCGACTTCAGCAGGTCAAGAGGTGGCCTTTGTCTTAAAGGCCAGTGATATTTTACCCAACGGTTTTATTACCACCACCTTACAAGCTGAGGGCGAAGGCGAAGCACGCACCCTCCCCCTCACCATCGAGGTGATTGCGCCAACTTTTGCCATCTCCATGCCGAGTGTGCTAACGTTGACCGCGCAGGGTGAGCTAACCAGCACCATTGCCATCACGCGGATTAACGACCATAACCGCCCCATCGAACTCATGGTTGACGCAGGGGCTTCATTCGTCGGCCATGACCTTTATCCAACACGGTTAGAAGATGTGTTAGAAACGGGAGAATTACGGTTGCGTGACACTAGCTTTGCCACCAACGGCGTTTACTCTCTGACCGTTTACGCTACTGACGGCCTCAACCAGATTTATTTCACCCCGACCTTAGTGGTAGATAAACCTGGCTTCTCGGTTACGCCCGCGAGCAACATGGTTTATGTGCAAGTGGGGCAAACTCAACTCATCACCATTCCGCTAGAGGTCAGCATGAATAGCCGTTGGTATGACCCCATCACGCTGCTGCTTGACCCAACCAGTTATCCGCCTTATAGCCAAATTGGGTTGCAACAAATTACAGCCACGCAAACCTCACAGGTTTTAGAAACCTGTGAGGTCTTGGGAAACTGTATCTTGCCCCAAAACCTCACCCTTGAGCAGTCAGGCCAAGCCAATTTAGTGGTGCAAATCGCCGCCGAAACGCCGCCAGGTATCTATGTATTACCGCTGACCGCCGCAGGGAATGGGGTGCAGGACAATTTGGAATTGCTCATCTCAGTGGGCGAAGTTCATCAAGGTAATTTCACTTACTTGCCCGTCATCTTTAGTGGCCTTAAGGCAGAGACAAAACCTGCTGCTGTTTACTTACCGATTATTGTGAAGTAGTAGAGACACAGCCTGCCCTGTCTCTACCATAGACCTCACAGGTTTTTGAAACCTGTGAGGTCTATAAAAAATTAATTAGCTTAAAGGAACAAAAAATGTTTCAAAATTTAAACAAAATAAAAACAATCGTTATAATTCTGTTCGTTTTAGGAACAGTTATCATGGGGGTGCCAAGCACCCAAGCCCAGAGCAGTAGTCCATTAACCACCTTACCGACGGTTAATAACGGGGTTGCAGCCATGGCCGC